>CAZYRA010000053.1:0-5444 GCA_964649385.1 uncultured Dehalococcoidales bacterium
TGGCTTCAAATGAGGGACTGTGTTGTCTGCGGTTCTGTTTCATTGTTCTACTCCTCCTTTACTTGTTATTTTGGGAGCAGAACCCGACCTTAACAACCTGTCCAGTTTTTGGGGACCACCTCAGTTACCTAAACCGGTCCTTATTCACTGCAGCGCAGCAATTGATCGGTCAACTCCTGTAGCTGCATTCATAGCTGCTCGGCGTTAGAGTACTCCTGTTCCAGAAGCAGGAATCAGCCACTCAACAATTCTCGGCTTTGTGTACTCCTCACCAACGGGCTGTGTTGTGCTTGAGGTAAGAGGGTTTTTGACTCACCGATGCGCAGATGTTAGACTAAATATTGTATTGGATAAGGCTGAGAGGTATAAGATGGGGCGACTAAAGGTGCTCTTGGCAGACGACAAAGAGGTTTTTCGCGAAGGACTGGCTAGGTTATTAGAGGAACAGGAATATATTGAGGTTGTGTCTCAATGCACTAATGGTGAACAGGCAATTAAGGATGTGAAAGAAACACAGCCCGATGTTATCTTAATTGATCGCGACATCTTAGGTTGTGGCAGCAACGAAGCCACGCGAGAAATAAAGAACTCATTTCCACAGGTAAGTGTAGCGGTGCTTACTGATTCTGAGAATGAACAGGAGCTATTTTCTGCCATAGAGTCAGGCGCTACAGGATATCTCCAGAAAAATACGAAAGTTGATGACCTTATTAAGTCTATTGACTTGATTGGGAAAGGCGAGGTTGTCGTATCTCCTCCTCTGGCCGAAAAACTTGTTGGTAAGTTCGCTTCCATGAGGCAAAAAGAAGCTGAGGAGCCAACCGGTCTTACGAACAGAGAGGTAGAAATGGTAGAGTTACTACCCAAAGGACTTACTAATAAAGAGATGGCTGAGACGATGTTTGTTACCGAGAATACCGTCAAGGTTCACGTTAAGAACATTTTGGGGAAGCTACAACTGCGTAACCGACAGCAGTTAGCGGCGTATGCAGTACAGAAAGGCTTGGTGACCGAGATAAAGGACACCGGAGAGAAACCAGGCTAAAGCTGTAAGTCAATAAACTAGGGTGTTTCCAAAAGGGTTATCGAAAGATAACCCTTTTCGTATGCCTAAATAACCTAGATGCAGAATACCCATGTAGTCCGGGGCCTGGTAGAATGTCAATAAAAGAGCTGTGGAACCAAGGCGACAATGTAAATGGGTAAGAAACAGCTCAAGAAAAACCAGAAGATACGGTATACCACAGGGAATTCAAGACAGGCACATTGAGGTTGGTCCAGCGATAGATAAAGTTAAAAGGGGAGTCAACTAGAGAAAAATAACTTCTGCGCTACAGATGATTGCGAGAGCCCAGAGGTGGCATTGTGAGAATGAGGGTGGTTAATTACATGAATAGGGTCTTGTTTCGGGTAAGGTGGCTAGCTATGTCTGATAGAAAGAGATATGTCTATCTGTTAGCCCGAACAAGAGGGACGCTACGTGGACATCCATACCCTTCTTACTGATGACGGGTATTCGGCTGATGATGGGGAGGCATCAGCCAGTTTGCGGAGAGGGAATGAGAATATAATGAGAATATGAGGAATCTGCCCGATAAACTCGTCTAAAAGCGTTTGATATCTTCCCTTTGCCTGTCTTGGTGTGGTGGTAATTGCGACTCAGAATAATGCAGAAAGTCCAGCTACCACTACACACTGGTTTTGGCCCTGCCGATTGCTAGACACGGCATTTTTCTCAGTGCCAGTTAAACGATGTTGTCCATGCCTGGTCTGCATCAGATATCAGAGGCCGGATAGGTACCACGAGCCAGTTAATCTTGAATCTAGGTGGCAAGAAAGTTGAGTCGCAAGCCATAATATCACGATACCACCCTAACCATGCCATAAGCTGGGTTTCCGCTGGAAAGCCCAAGGTCAGAGAGGATTGGCGGCTAGAGCAAAAGCCAAATGGCACATTGGTTGGTTTTACCCTAGCTCGCGAAGTTGGAGGCTGGGTAATCGGGCGTATGTTACACAAGATTACTCGGCAGAAGAAGATAGAGCATGATTTGGATAGAATGTTGGCTCAGCTTAAAGTACTTATAGAAGGTGTTAACCGGAACCAAATGGTTGGAGACTAGAGAGAAGAATGCAAATAGAATACGGATCTGAGGTAGTAGATAAATCTGGCAAGGTGTTGGGCACGATCAACTATATAATACGGGATACATGGACGGGCGAGATCCGCAAATTTATGATTCGCAAAAAACTACCTGATAAGGATCTAATGTTTTCACCTCAAGATGTGCTCGAAGCGACGAAGTCCAAGATTAAGGTCAACATTTCCATTAATGAACAGGGTGAGAATGTATAACTTGTCAGCTGGGATATGGAATAAGGGAGGAATATGTTCACAATACAATGTGATGGCTGTGGTGCCGAGACTAGTATGTCATTAGCTGAGGCGACTTACAACGGACCCTTCCGCTGTTGGAAATGCAAGGGAGCCTTTGTAATCACAATAGAAAACGAAGAGCTTAGGGCCTGTAAGCCCATCAGTGAAGAGGAACTCGAGAAATACGTTGAGTGACGCTTTTGCAGCAAGTCAGGAGGCGCATGTTTATATGTGAAGCGAATCAGGCAATAGCAGATAGTCTTGTCGACTGTTCCAACACGGGTATAGTTGCTGACTCAACTGCTACCTATCTCCATGAAGTAAACCAACTTCCTCTTCTCACTGCCGAAGAGGAGAAATTGCTAGGTATTTGCATCAAACATGGTACCAAGGACGAGGTCAAGATGGCTAAGGGGCGCCTGATTGCGACTAATTTACGACTTGCGAGCAATATTGCCAAGAATTACATTGGTCGGGGACCATCATTAATGGATTTGATTCAAGAAGGAAATAAAGGACTACTACGAACTGCAAACAGATTTGACTATGGGAAGGGGTATAGATTCAGCACCTATGCTAGCTGGTGGATACACGAGCAGGTTACCCGAGCCATTGCTAGACAGACCAGAACCATCCGTACCACTACCCTTGTGCTGGAAGTAGCAAAACATCTCCTTCACACTGGCCATAGTCTGGCGGGGAGATTTGAAATGCAGGCCCCATCGGAACACATGAGCCAGCTAGCGAAAGAAATTAAGCAAGATAATTCACTAGATACGACGGTTAGTGAGGAAGGTTACAGCTACCTCGGTGGCGTGAGTTATTATACTGACCCAAAGCAGGGATATTTGGAGGCCATGCGTGTCGGACAAGATAGAGTTCAAAGAGGTAGCTATTGATGACCCGGTAACAAAACAGATGAAAGGGGATGCAATAGCCGTAATTCGTAACGGATGCCAGGTCGCGCTGCTTCCGGAGGCAGATAGGCTAAGACGGGCCTTAGGCCTTCCCTTAGAGGAGATTGAGCATATTGTGAACAATTTCACAAGCATAATGAAACGTGAACCAAGCGGAGATGAGAAGGAATTCTGGAAGGCTGTCCTCGACTTCAAGCGCAGCCAAAGCTGATGTGACCAAGGAAGGAGCAATGAATAAGCTCTCTGAGTCTGAGAGGAAGGCGATAACTGAGCGGATACGGGACTTAGTGCGAATGCATGTGGGAAGTGATATGTCTACTGGCAAAAGGGTAATCTGCCACAATTGCGGGAATGCTAAACCATTGGCAGGAGCTGTCCATTACGGTCGATACAGGCTTTGTAATGATTGTGCTCTGCGCTATGAACTGGCGAAAGCTGAGGGTGATGTTTAGAGCATTGAGGACTTTGTCTTGGCTCAATAACGCAGCGTTTTACACCGATTGAAAAGACTCCTGCAGAATTAAGATTTAGAAGGAGGACGCGCAGTATGGTCAACACTACCAACGAAGCAGCAAAGCGGTTGCGAGAGCAGCTGATAAATAAGTGTTTTGAGGCAGATATAGGGTTCAGGATGCTTGTCAATGACGCTCAATTTGGCGAGGCAACCTTCAGTATCAAGCTCGATAGACAACACCGAGGAGATGAAGTCATAGAGTCAAAGGGTGTCAAGGTATTTTTGGATCCAGCTAGTGCTGCTCGAATCAGCAACTATCAACTTGACTATCAGGATGAGCGTGATGGTGGATTTTTTCTTAAGACAGCACAAGGAGGCCAAAGATGAGTAGCATTAGCGCAACGGAGCTATGCCAAAAGCTAAAGTCTGAAGCAACAGCGAGGCAAGATGCTAGTGCAGTTAATAACCTAAGGTTGCGCATCTTAGATTATTTCATAACTCGCAATGTTCCTGATGATATGTTTGAAGGAATTCTAAAAGCTCACCTTAATGACCCTGACCCGACCAAGGAGCAGAGCAAGGTTATCTGTGCCGAGATTTTACAGGCATGGCAGACCAGACGTCAAGAGAATCTATGAGGGAGTTAATACTGATGAAGGCCATGATGTTTTGGCGTAAAAGGGGTAAGGAAAAGGCAGTCAAGAAGATCGAAGGCGCCTTGTGGGGGTACATGGTAAGCCAACATGGGGTTATAGTTGATATGTTGCAGAACTTGAGACGAGTAGAGCGCGACGCTGTAATTGGGGGTAAACCGTTAGGGTTAACCATGACTCGTATTTTCGACCCGTCTACCGCTAGGGGAAAAGGTGTAGTTGTTAATGATTACGACAGTCTGGATAACTACCCAGAATTGATACTGTACGAGGGATATTACCGTGAGGTCGGTGGTCAGGCGACTGATATCCACCTTGAGAAAAAGCAAGGAAAAGGGCCTTGCTCAGGAGGCAAGGGTGATAACTATAACTGAGCGTGCTAAAGAAGAGTTGAAGACTGTACTCATTGCTGCTGAGGCAGAGCCAGATGAAGGGCTAAGGCTCCTACCGATTCCAGACGGTAGATGCGTATTGGCCTTAGATACTGAGCTATCTGGAGACTTAGTAATAGAGCATAAAGGATATAAGGTTCTGCTTATTGGCATTGAGTACTTTAGGATTTTCGATGAGAAAACGGTAGATTACCTAGATACAGAGCATGGAGCGCTTTTGCTCGTGCGATAGCAGGTGCACCATAGAAATTTGAAAAAGGAGGTAAAAATGCTAACAGTGACTGAAGGTGCTAAGCAACACTTGAAAGAGGTCTTGACTGCTGCCGGTACTGGTGACCCAGACATTGGCATAAGGCTAACAGTAGACGCGTCTGGGAAATATGGGGTGGCACTCGACAGGGAGGCACCTAATGACCATGTCGTGGAACACGAAGGGTCAAAGGTGCTGCTGTTGGGACACGATGTGGCAGACCAGCTTGCTGAGCTAACCCTGGATACTCACGATGCTCCTGAGGGAACAAGGCTAAGAATAGTCCCCAAAGAGTAATCGGGGCCACTCTGAGCGTACTGCGAAGATTGCGATGACCTGTGGAGGGAAGGAGACAGTCCATAGTGACAGAATTAAGGAACTTGGGAGATGGCAGAACCATAGTC
>CAZYRA010000053.1:5544-8370 GCA_964649385.1 uncultured Dehalococcoidales bacterium
GAGACAGTCCATAGTGACAGAATTAAGGAACTTGGGAGATGGCAGAACCATAGTCCTCCACACCAATGATAACCGGGTATACAGAAAAGTGCTGGAGTCAGTGAAGCCAGCCAAGATAGTCCCGTACCAGCAAGAACAAGGAGGAAAGGTAGCTATGATCGGGGTGGACCTTTATTTCCCCAAGGAGTACCGAAAATGGCTGGAAAAGAATGTCGGAATCCACACTCAAAAAGTCAAGTAAAAAGCTAAAAAAGGAGGTAGCAATGCTAACAGTGACCGAAACTGCCAAGCAACTACTGAAGGAAACCCTACTAGCTCATAGTGATGACCCAGAGGCCGGACTGAGACTATCAATGAAGTCACCTGGACAGCTTTGGATAATGCTGGACAGGGGCTTACCTACTGACGAGGTGGTAGAACGTGAAGGGTTAAAGCTACTGCTGGTAGAACCGGAGCTGGTCGAATTACTTCAAGTGGCAACCGTCGATGTTCAGGATACTGACGAAGGCCCAAAACTGGTTATCACTGAAGAAAAGCAAAATAATAGAAATGATTAGGCAATTAGGTGACATTCAGACCAAATAGGCACGAACAGAGCAAATAAAATAACGGGGCGGGAATAATCAAGATAAGGCGAAAGGCAAGCTAATGAGATGGAGGATTAATTATGATAGAGGTGACTATTAACAGTATAGGAATTAGCCCCATGAATTATCAACGGGTAGTGCTTCTGAAGGAGCAGGCAGGTGAGCGCTATCTTCCGATCTGGATTGGCCCCGCTGAGGCCGACGCTATTGCCGTAAAACTTCAAGGGGTGGATGTACCCAGACCTTTAAGCCATGACCTGTTATGGTCAGTCATCGGTACCCTGAAGGCTAGCGTTAACTCTATTATCATTAATGACCTCCGGGACGATACTTTCTATGGCAGAATTATCCTTAATGCAGGGAAAGGACAAGTGGAGATCGATGCTCGACCCAGTGATGCTCTGGAACTGGCTATAAGAGCCGAGGCACCTATCTTTGCCGGGGACGCGGTCCTAGATGAAGCCGCTCTCTTAATAGACAGAGAACCCGGCAAAGCTATTCCACAGGAAACGACCGAAGGGGGAAATGTCAGCGAAGACGAGTTAAGGAGACTATCTACTTTCACTGATTTTATCAACACTCTTAATATGGATGACCTTGGCAAAGGTGGACAGGGAAAATAAACACAGGTCTAAACGACAGTACATGCGTGGTGTCATCCAAGTTCCGAGTTCCAGCTACGTTCAAAGGTAGAAGCCATTACTTGGTTCGCTTTGATAAGAAATAGGAGGGATATTTGAAAGCAGATTATAGTCAGCAAGCTGAGATAAAAACAAAAAGCTAAGGTTGGAGTTAATGGGAAAGAAAGGAAGTAAGAAGACAGCTAAGAAAGCGTATAAGCAGAGTGCTGTTTATCTCAAGAAAGGGTCCAAGAAAACGAAGGGGGAATAGGTAGGAACGATGGAGGCGGAAAGAGACACAGTTGAGATTATGGGCAAGAGGTTCTTGAAGTGTCAGCAAGCACCCTGTGAGTGGAATATAGGCTGGCTTGGTGGATCTGAGTGGACAGAAGAGCCAGGCAGCGGTACCAGGATTTGCAACCTTGGCGCCAGAGCCATGATTGAGAATAACGCAATACCACCGGATGATTGTCAACAACGGTCGGCAGTGCTTGAACTGGCCCGTACCGAATTCTTTATTTGAGAACCATCTGTCTCCATGGTTTAAGGAAGACAAATGAGAATAGAAAGTACCAGATATACAGAGCGCTTTGGCTCGGTCAGGATCAACGACGTGCAGAAGACGAAAGAGGCAAAATCGAGATGTTCCTGAAGAAGGCCGAGAAATAAATAATATTCTTAGTAATTTTACTCATGGTGTTCGGAAGTACAATATGAGAGACTCAGAGCCAAAGCTGGTTGTTTTTACCGATCTGGATGGTACGTTGCTTGACCGTGAAACCTACTCCTACGAGAAGGCTTTACCGATGATGAATTACCTACGGCAGGAGGGAGTCCCTATCATCTTTTGCTCGGCCAAGACCCGGGCCGAGCAGGAAGTCTATCGTCAGAAGCTGGGGATTACTGACCCTTTTATTGTCGAAAATGGGGGTGCTATTTACATCCCATATGGCTACTTTCCTTTCGATTTTTACTACCACAAGACCGTAGGCAGGTACTTTGTTATCGAACTGGGGATGCCTTATCACGAGGTCAGGGTGATCTTAGGGCAGATAAGGTCCGAGCTAGCACTTGACTTCAAGGGATTTTGGGATATGAGCCCTGAGGAGGTGGCAGCTGAGACCGGCCTAGACCTCGATGCAGCCCAGCGAGCCAAAGAGAGGGAGTATGATGAAACTGTTAAGCTTGAGGGAAGTCCTGAGGAGATTAAGGGAGTGTTGAACGCGATAAGAGGAGCAGGACTTAGTTATGCACATGGGGGCGCTTACTATGACGTAATGAAAGGTAATGACAAGGGAAAAGCAGCCACTATTCTCATCGAGTTATTTAGGCGCAAGCTAGATAAGATTCAGACGATCGGTCTTGGGGATAGCTTGAATGATCAACTATTACTGAGTACCGTGGATATCCCAATATTGGTCAAGAAGCCAGGAGGACAATGGGAGGAAATGGATCTGCCTTCGCTTCGACGGATGGAAGGGATAGGTCCCGAGGGCTGGAGACAGGCTATAGAAGAACTGATCGGACAAGCATGAAAACTATCATTCAAAATACCGGAGACCTTGGGAGGCCCACATTGTTTCAACCAGATCCATGGTTAGTACCAACCATAGCAGCCA
>CAZYRA010000054.1:0-3262 GCA_964649385.1 uncultured Dehalococcoidales bacterium
AGGCGTGGTTTCAGTTTCCACTTGCCTCCAGTTGCCGGTAACGACTCTTAGTAGTTTTCTCGCCATAAAACTGCACAATGACTCTTGATCTATAATGATACCCGGCGTTGGCAGCATCTGTCTTCCTTCGGTGCTTTCGCCCTCACCCAGCTCTGCTGCCTGCTCTGTTAATACCGAAACCTTTATTTCCTCTTCATATTTCTCCAAAAGCTCGCCAAGTTTATCCAGGAGCTGCTCCCTCGTCGTTTGAGATTGCGGTTTCGATGTATCGCCGATCATCACAACCGTGGTCTGCGGCGCAGGCAGAGGTTGAGGAGCCGGAGCCGGGGCTGGAGCTGGTGGAGGAGTTTTACGGCGAAATGCGAAAAATATGCCCAAGCCAACGGCCAGGGCAATCAAGGAAATAAAGATGGCCGGTCTTGTATAGTCCGGCTTCCAGTCCACGTTTATCATCTCCGGGCTATCCATAACCTCCGTACCGCTAGAGTCGGCGGCTATCAGCTTACCTCCAAATATACCGAGCACTCCTGACATAGCAACCTCGCGGGTGTCAAGCGTCCATTGAGCTTCACTCCCGGCCTTATGCCAGGTACCACCCGTCTCGCCGTAGGGATATTCCAGGGTTAGCTGATAGTAGGTATCATAGCTGGCGATAATGCTTCCCGGCATAGTGATAGTCAAGTTCAGGTCCTCGTTCCTGACCGTTTCCCCCGTCGGTAGTTGCCAGTGGGAAAAGTGATACTGGGTGTCGGATGTGTCTTCAACCTCGCCCGGAGCACTGGTTCTTAAGGCATACCCCTCACTATACCAGCCGGTTCCTGTCACCTGACCAACCTCGCTGGGTTCTGTTTCAAATTCGATGAAGTACTCGATATCGTAGTTAGCGATAATACTTCCGGGTGTAGTGACAGTCAGGCTGAGGTTCTCGTTGGTGACTGTTCCCCCGGTGGGCAGTTGCCAGTGAGAAAAGCGATACCGGGTGTCGGATGTGTCTTCAACCTGGCCCGGAGCAGTGGTGGTGAATACATCCCCCTCGCTGTACCAATCGCTATCTGTCACCTGACCGGCCTCGCTGGGATCTGTGGTAACTTCGAGGAGATATTCAGTATTATAGCTAAAATGAGCATCGGGGGAACTCTCTCTTACCTCGATGCTATCGTCTTCCGCCATAAATCGGATATTGGCATTAGTGGGATTAGAAACAGTATCGTCAACAGTTATCGTCTGGCCTGAACCCAGGTCAAGGCTTAATTGTACAGACTCACCACCTCCCAGCGCCGCTACCCATTCTCCTTCAACGAAAACATTTGTCTCGCCTGATGCTAAACCGGAAGCAACACTGATAACCGATTCAAAGGTTCCTTCTCTAACGAAAAGGCTGAAGCTATGCTGGGCAGAGAGTGTTGATGTTGAACTATCAGTAACCCTGATGGAAAAGCTGTAGGAGCCGGTGGTATCGTCATCCGGAGTCCCATGAATAACGCCGGTAGTTGTTTTTAGCGTCAGTCCATCCGGCAGCGATCCGCTGACGATACTCCAGGTATACGGAGACGTGCCCCCGGTGACGTTAACTTTTTGTGAGTAGCTGCTGTCCTCCGTAGCGTCCGGTAAAGTAGTGGTAAGGAAGGATAGTGGGGTTTGCGTAACGTTAATAAGGAACCCCTGCTGGGGTGAAGAAGGAGGACTCGTTGCGTCGGCAACCTCGACGAAGAAGGTGTAGCTCCCGGTTGTAGTCGGGGTACCTGAGATAGTTCCGGTGGTTGCGTTAAGAGTTAATCCCCCTGGTAGAGAGCCGCTGGTAATTATCCAAATGCTAGGAGGTGTTACCGGTGCGGCAACTAAAGTCGCCGTATAGGAGACACCAACCTCTGCTTCAGGCAAAGTACTGGGTAGAATGATTGGCGCTGCCCAAACAGGCTCACTAATAACGAATATCGCGCTAAGGATAACAAGTACACCAACAGTAATTAGACGACGCGCCAAACTAGTAGTCACCATCAAAGAACGCCAGCTTTGCCAGTTAAAGAATTTCATCTCTCCCACTCAAGTCTATTATAGTGGCAAAATTCATCATTGACAATGTCCAGGATATTATGATGCCTGAGCTTTCGCGTTTCCTGATTTACCTTATTGGCAATAGGTTATCTCACTCCTACGCACTAACAGACTTAGAGAATGTCAAGGTTCGGATTGCACAGGTTAAGTCATGTTCTTTCTAAACCCCCATTTGTGATATGCTTGGGCTGAGATTTTTTGGTGGATAGCTTAGATAATGCTGAGCATGCGAATCTCACTTAATAATACGTGATTGCTTTGGAAAAGAAGAGTACGATGGACAAAAGTGAAATGGATAGAAGTGAAAGGGTACAGTGGATTTACTCTTCCCACGATAATAAGGAACTGGCAGACAGGTATGACCAGTGGGCCAAGGACTATGAAGCTGACCTTGATGAGTGCTTCGTCTGGCTGGGACCATACAAGGCCGTTGAGCTCTTTGTTAGTCATGTGCCTAGAAAAGAGGCCAAGATTTTGGATGCCGGAGCCGGCACCGGGCTGGTAGGTAAATTGCTCGCCAGACAGGGCTACAACAATCTGGTAGCTATGGACCTGTCTGTTAGTATGCTCGAGGAAGCGCGAAAGAAGAATGCCTATCAAGAATTTCATCAGATGGTGATGGGAGAGCCCCTGGATTATGCAACTGATTCATTCGATGCCGTAATCAGTATTGGTGTACTTACTGTAGGTCATGCTCCAGCCAGTTCCTTTGATGAGCTTATTCGTGTAACCAAACCCGGTGGGTACATCGTGTTTTCACTGCGGCCTGACGTGTACCGGGAGAGCGGCTTCAAGGAAAAACAAGATGCCCTTGAATCAGAGGGAAAGTGGAAGCTTGCCGAAGTAAGCGAGGCATTCCAGCTTCTTCCTAAGGGAGAGCCCGATGTATACCATCAGGTCTGGGTATATCAGGTAGCTTCCAATTAGGTAGACTGTAGGGTATTGACAATAGAGCCAACTGCGGATATGCTAATGCCTCAAAGTAGTGAACGAAAAGCAGGAGGCTAAGATTATGGAAGGAACGTGGAAACCGACAACGGCAGGTGTCCTGACTATAATTGCCGGTGGTCTTGGTATCGGCGCTGGTGCATTGATAACTCTTCTTGCCGTTCCTCTGGGGCTGGGGGGCGCCCTGGCAGGTGCTCTTAAAGAGGCAGCCATAGGCGGACTTCTGGTCGGGTTAGCCAGAATCATAGGAATTATCGGG
>CAZYRA010000054.1:3362-5293 GCA_964649385.1 uncultured Dehalococcoidales bacterium
AAAGTAAGTGTCATGGTTGATTCACCACCCCTGTCGTCTGTCACTTTAACACTAATTGTATAAGCACCAGATGCCATCGGGGCTGTCCAAGTAATCTGAGAGCCTTCTCCAGATATATCCCCTCCAGATACAAGCCATTGATATTTAAGGTTATCTCCATCCGGGTCAGATGCGACCGCAACTATGGCAGAACTCTGTCCTGCAAAGAGGCTATTTGACTCAGCATACAGGCCATTTATTACCGGGGCACTATTATTATAATAACAACCGGAAGAACAGGCTATGCCAAAGACCGACAGAGCTGCAACAAGCAATATGAGTTTAGCGCGTTTTTCTTTCATCATATCTTTGTAAATAATAATACACGTCGATAGGTTAAGTCCAATTTCGCACTGCCAGATAATCAAGGTATAATGCGGCAGATAACTACAGGATTCGCCCGTTCAGAGCGCCATACGCGAGCACTGAGCCTCAAGTGCCCGGCGCATCTCCCAAGCCGTTGTTTTCACTCCCGCATCCACACACAGCATACACACCCCGCGCGCACCGTAATACTCTAATAAAGGAACAGTTCTTTGCCGGAATACTTCGAGCCGCTGCTTTACTTCTTCCAGTGTGTCGTCAGCACGCTCACCCCGGTCGCCACCGGCATTGGTCCGCACCCTCTCCCAGGCAATATCAGGAGCGCACTCGAGGCTTACGAGGGCCCGCATCTCGAGCACTACTTCCATCGCCCTGGCCTGACCAACATGACGCGGCAAGCCATTTAGCACGACAAGCGTATCCTCGCCTGCGTTACGTTCGGTCATGAAATCGACCAGTAACTTCCTGGCAATTGAAAAATGCTTGCCCTCCAGCAGGGCACCGGTCCTCAGCAATCTCTCAACGAGCTCGTGTTCCTTGTGCGTCAACCGGCCGGTTTGCCCGTCGGCGGATGCCCGCAACTCCTTACCGAAATCGAAATGCAGGCACCGCCTTCCCCACAATCCCTCTGTCTCCAGCAATTCACCAAGGGGGGTCTTCCCGCAACCGGTTGGCCCAACCATCAGAACTGCTTTCCACCGCATGTCACACGTTTCTACAGCTCGCTTCAAAGTTCACCTTCACGTAACCTGTAGGGGAGACAAGGAATAGAAGGTCCTCTAGACCAGCTTGATCGCTTCCTGCTGGGCCTGAAGCATCTGCTGGATACCTTTTCCGGCCAGAGAGATAAGGGAATCAACAGCCTCCCTGGAAAATGGTTTACCTTCTGCTGTCCCCTGAATCTCAACAAAATCACCCTTACCCGTCATCACCACATTAAAGTCGACCGCAGCGCTGGAGTCCTCGTCATAGCACAGGTCCAGCATCATATGGCTGTGTATGATACCGACGCTGGTAGCAGCTATCTCGCTCTTAAAGGGGCTAGATGATACTATCCCTATATTGGACAGGGTCTGTACTGCCTGATACAGTGCGACATAGGCGCCGGTAATGGCAGCCGTCCTGGTGCCGCCATCAGCCTGAAGCACGTCACAGTCCACGATCAGGGTCCGTTCTCCCAGTGCGCTAAGGTCAATTACAGCCCGCAGCGAACGCCCGATGAGGCGCTGTATCTCCTGGTTCCTTCCCGTAACCTTGCCCAGTGAGGAATCCCGCCGGGTACGGTTAACCGTAGCGCGGGGCAACATAGCATATTCAGCAGTAACCCAGCCGCTACCGCCACCCCTGAGGAAAGGCGGCACCCTCTCATCAACACTCACCGAGCACAGCACCCGGGTCTTGCCCAGCTCTATCAATGCCGAGCCTTCGGCAAACTCCTGGCAGCCGGGTACTATCCTTATCGCCCGCATTTCGTCATAGACACGTCCGTCAGCTCTTTTCACCCCAAATCTCCCTTCCTATCGCCAAATACCTCAGAGTATAACACCCTCAAGCCTTACTCACAATTC
>CAZYRA010000054.1:5393-8290 GCA_964649385.1 uncultured Dehalococcoidales bacterium
GGCTCCGGTATTTATCAGGGCTAACCGGACCGGGGCGGCCTAACCAGGAATACCGGGCTGGGGGACTTCTGCAGCACCTTGGCAGCGACACTGCCATAGGCCCACCGGCCAAACCCGGAGCGACCATAGGTTGACATTACGATGATATGAAAAGGATTCGTCTCCACGTAGTCAATGATCTCCTCGGCAGGTTTACCCACCCGTACCTCCACACGTACGCTGATTCCGCTATCAGAAAGCTTATTCTTAACCCCTATCAGGTACTGCTCGCACACTATCTTCTGCTTGGCTGTCTCACCCTTTGCATAGTCCCGCGGCATCACATGGACAGCGCCGCCGGGGGTGCCAAACCGGGCGCTGGGAGGATAGTAGTCCGGCATAACGGTAGGCTCACAGACGATAAAAAGAACCACTTCCACCGGCCCAGCATCTCGCTGCTTTGCCAGCGTTTCAACATGGGACAGCACGGACTCGGCAAGCTCCGAACCATCCAGCGGGACCAGGATCCTTCTCACCGGCCACTTATCATATGCAATTTGCTGGGAAACCCTGGCCGAAACAAGCAATACCGGGACACTCGATGTTTGCAGAACCTTTTCCGCCACGCTGCCCATAACAAAACGCCTGATACCGGAGCGGCCATGAGTCGCCATCAGGACCAGGTCAGCTTCGCTCTCGTCCACATAGCGCAGGATTTCCTCAGCCGGGTCTCCCACGGCATTCTCACCGCGCACCGTCAGTAATTCGCCTCCTATCTCACCCCGGACATCTTCCATCTGACGCTGGGCAACCTCAACCTTATGCTTAATATAGGCCTGATACAAGGATTCCTTATCCTGCTCCTCCGGACTACGGACGTGTAACATAACCACCTCTATGTCTAACCTGGCAGCAAGCTCTTTGATATAAGGAAAAACCACCTCGGAAAGCTCAGAGCCATCCAGCGGGACAAGCATTCTCCTGTACATATACCTTCCTCCTATTAGATTGAATCGGCTACCTATGCCAGCCTTTTCAGGTCAATCAGGTACTCCTTCAGCCAATCCAGAGCAGCCCCGGCAGCCTCCAGCTTGTTCTGCTCCCGGTCTCCCGGGAAGTCGTGTTTCCGGCTATATACCCCCGCTTTATCCGCCAGCCCGATGTAGAACAGCCCCACCGCCTTCCCCGGAGTAGCACCGCCGGGACCGGCGATACCGGTATCAGCCAAACAGATATCAACAGCCAGCACCCTTCTCCCACCCTGCGCCATCTCCCGGGCCACCTGCTCACTGACGACGCCATATCTGGTGATGGTATCTTCCTTAACCCCAACCACCCCGGTCTTGATCTCATTACTATAAGAGGTAATTGACCCCTTATAGTAATCCGAGCAGCCAGGGACACCGGTTATCAGGTGTGAGAGCAGTCCCCCACTGGCTGATTCAACCACCCCCAGGGTCAGCCCTCCGCGGCGGAGGAGGTCACCCACTTCCTGTACCAACCCGGCCAAAACCCGGTTCAAATCAGTATACCCCCAAAATGTAGTGGCTCAAACTATAGACTATTTACCAATTTCATGTTATTATCCAGACTTAGTATATAGTAACCAGGGGATTAAGATAAAGCTGAATAATTCCGCCGAAGAGTGCCCCAGAGCATTTGCTCAGCAAACAAGAAGGAGGTTATCTTAAATGGGAACAGCAGCTATTGTTTTCGGTAGTCTTGCCGGGGTATGTGCCACCTTGGGTGGTCTTACTGCCGGAGGGGTCATCCCCACGCTACTTCCCGAATTCACCTGGATGTTCTGGCTTATTATGAGTGGAGTCCTTTTCCTGGCTTCTATTGCCTTTAGTACGGCAAGAAGAGGCGAGGAATAATAGCTCACTAGATTCACTCTATACATTTTGGAAAACGAAGCTAAAATTTCACTGCGAGTCTGCCCCAACGCACCAAGAAACGAGGTGCTCGGCTTTGCTGATGGGGTGCTGCGGGTAAAGATAGCAGCGCCACCGGTTAAAGGCAAAGCCAACAAGGAGTTGCTCGTTTTTCTCAGCCGGTTGCTGGGCATCAGTGAAAGGGCTCTCACTATCACCCGGGGACATACCAGCCGCAACAAGACGGTAGCGGCCTACGGCCTAAGCCAACAGGAAGCACTTGAGCGGATTCAGGATGCCTGCTGAGTCTTTTTCCTCCGGCGGCGGCGCCAGTAAGTAACCCCGAGCACAGTACCCCAAATCGGGCTTAAGATACCAATCCAGATAAAGGCCGTCCCCAGCCCCTGCCCGAAGGTAGTCAGGCCGCGGATGGCGGAGTTGAGCGACTCGCTGGCACTCCAACCGGGGGAAACCAGCGGCCCCAAGCTAACCGCCGGGGTCAGGTTTACTGAAATCAGACTCATCGCCGAGGTCTGCTCCAGATACTGTATCCGCCCCTTAATTTGCTCTATCTCATAGCGTATCCGCGACAATGCCTCATAGATGCTGAGGATGTCATCCACTTCCTCAGCCTGTTCCAAGAGGGCAAGATACTGGCCCTCGGTCGCCTCAGCATTCTTCAACCGTGACTGAAGGTCAACATATTCCTCGGTTATATCCTGGGTGCTGGTGCTCTCTGAGGTTACCCTTACCGCCAGCGCCCTAAGCTCAACCAGCGCCTGGTCGAACTTATCGCTGGGAATACGAATGGAAATCCAACCCCTCATCTCCTCTTCCTCACCATAGATATTGGAGTTCACCACCCAGCCACTAAAACCCGCCGCCAGCTGCTCTATCTCATCCCGGGCATCAGCTACATCTTCCACCACCAGCGAGACGTCCCCGTTACGTACTATCATCCGCTCGGCCGGTATCGTAACATCACCTTCCCAAGAGGAGTCGCCCCCCGATGCCCCTGACTTTTCCATGTCCGGCGACATTGGC
>CAZYRA010000055.1:0-5968 GCA_964649385.1 uncultured Dehalococcoidales bacterium
CGGTCAAAGAGGTCACCGACTTCGGTTATCCCGGGAACAAATCCCGCGGTTATTACCTCATTAGGGGGTATCCCTGCGGCCAGTGCCTTCCTGGCAACTTCCGCTGACTTGTCCTTATCGTAGTCAATAATCGACTGCTTTGCCTCCGCCAATAATGCCTCGTTTCCCATGGTTTCACTCTCCTTATGTTATTTTTGGGGTCACCTCTTACTTTCTCAAGTCAACGCTCCCCACCTGATCTAACCGTGCTAGCCAGCAGAATCAGCCCAGCTAGACGGGAGTATCAATTATTATATCATACAGTCTGTCCTCCCTACGTCTAATTACTCAAATATTCAGCCTAACTCCATCAAGATACATCAGGCCGCGTCCTACCCTCTGAATATTCTGATAACCCTGTTTCACCATCGCCAGCCGCTCCAGACCAAATCCCAGACCTACCCACGGGGCGACTATTCCCCATGCATCATCCAGGGGATGGGGCCCCATCGCTGCCGAACAGAGCTCGATACCGTCAGCGGTGGTGACATCCACCGTCTCACCATAGACCTCGCTCTGCTCCGACACCAGTTGATAATCGTTTATCCCGGCTACCTCCATAACGAGGGAAGCCAGTTCCTTTAATCGCTCAAGCCGGCCTTCCAGAGGCAGTCCCAACTCAACAAGGTTCAACATGGTAAACTCATTGAGGTGCTGGCTCCCTTTAGTGTCCTTACGAAAGCATGGACCTATCTCGAAAATCCGAATCGGTTTTTCCCATAGGCGAATAAGCCGCTTCCAGAGGTAATAGAGGTTTGGCGCCAGCATAGGCCGCAGGCACTTATTCTTACCAATCCAGAAGACCTGGGCAGTGAGGGGATTTTCTGCCGAAATAGACATCTTCTCCAAGAAATCTCTGGTTATTATTATCGGGGTAACCACCTGAACAAAACCATCGGAGAGGAGCCTATCAGCAAGGGTCCTCTCCATCCGGCAAACCACAGGGGGGAGATGCTGGTCACGGATATCCTGCAGGCGCTGCCTCTCTTCCTCAACCAATCTCTTCTCCACATCCTTAAAGCTGGCATCCCTTTCCCGAACATCACGGAATACCTTCCCTTCCAGATCGGTACCGCCCAATTCTCGCAAGCGCTGCTTCTGAGTCTCTGTCGCTGAAACTGACATAACACAATAAATAATAACAAAAAACAGCTAAAAACGCTAGTATCACCTGGCTATAAATGCCAGTAGAAACTAGCTATTAAGGAAAGGTGGGTAATTCCCAGTGAGAAAAGCTACTATTCCCCAGCTTCTAACGTAATTCTAGCACGGTTCAATCATCCCCTGTCAAGATAATATAGACTCTTTCTGCTCTGCAGCAAGGGACAGCACCAACACCCGGTCGATACCAGCCAGGTCTGGGATTACCTCTATACCGGCTGAGGGGAAAAGGCGACGCAACAGGTCGGTCACGACCCTTCCCTGTCCCTGTCCCACCTCCAGAAGCAGGAAGCCCCCGGGACGGAGTCTATCGCCTACCCCACTACACAACCGTCTTATCTTTTCCAACCCGTCCCGGCCCCCATTGAGCGCCAGCAGCGGCTCGAAATCCGCCAGCCCCAGCCGGGAGACCTCTAATTCCGGGACATAAGGAAGATTAGCCACGATAAGGTCGACGGGTTCGGGTAAAGGGTCCAGCATATCACCAGCCAGGAGACATATTCTATCCACCACCCCATGGTTCCGACAGTTAAGCCGGGCCACCTTGAGAGCAGGTGCCGATATATCAGTAGCATATATTCTGGCTTCAGGTAGATTCAGCGCCAGAGTGATGGCAATAGCACCGCAACCGGTGCCGATTTCAGCTACCCCCATAACCGGGTGGCTGCGCGCAATCCGAAGAACCTCAGCTACCAGAAACTCACTTTCCGGGCGAGGGACTAATACGCTGCTGTTAACAGAGAAGCTTAAGCCGTAGAACTCGCGCTGCCCCGTAATATAGGCGGTAGGCTCACCATCCAGACGGCGTTCAACCAGTCGCCAGAAACCCGCCTCCTCATGGGGAGCTAAGCTGTAGTCCGGCTCCTGATATAACTGAACCTGACCTATTCTTAATGTGTGCCTCAGCAATAACTCGGACTCCAGGCGAGCATCCTCGACGTTACCACTGACGAAAGCCTTTTTAGCACGAGCGAGAGCCTCTCTTATAGTCATACCAACTGCTTTCCCAACTGCTTCGTCTGGTCATCAGCAGTCAGGGTGTCGATAAGTCTGTCCAGATCCCCTTCCATAATTCGGGGTAAATTACGGAGGGTTAAGCCAATACGATGGTCAGAAACACGGTCTTGAGGGAAGTTATAGGTCCGTATCTTTTCCGCCCGGCCGCCGGTGCCTACCTGGGAGCGGCGCTGCTCGGTTATCTCCTCTTCCTGTTTCCGCTGCTCAATATCCAGCAGACGAGCACGGAGCACCGCCATTGCCCTGTTTCTGTTCTGCAACTGCGAACGCTCGTCCTGGCAGGTGCTTACGATACCGGTCGGCAGGTGGGTAATGCGGACAGCAGTAGCCACCTTATTCACATTCTGGCCCCCAGCCCCTCCACTACAATAGAAGTCCACCTTCAGGTCGTTGGGACCGATTGATACCTCCACTTCACTCGCCTCCGGCATAACGGCTACGGTAACCGTCGAGGTATGGATTCGCCCCACCGACTCGGTAGCTGGCACTCGCTGTACCCGATGCACCCCCCTCTCGTACTTAAGCCGGCTGAAAGTGCCGATACCCTTTACCTCAAATACGATCTCCTTAAAGCCACCCTGCTCACTATCGTTACTGTCAATAATATCTACCGCCCAGCCCTTAGATTGAGCGTGCCGGCTATACATACGAAAGAGCTCGGCAACAAACAGGGCGGCTTCATCACCACCGGCCCCCGCCCGAATTTCCATTATCACATCCCTTTCGTCATGGGCATCCCGGGGCAAAAGGGCCAGTTTTAGCTCGGCAAGCAGCTGCTCCAGCTTCGCTTCAAGGCTCCCTATCTCCTGCTTGACCAGAACCACCATCTCCTCATCCATTTCGTCATTCAGCATTGCCCTAGTCTCTTCCAGAGAACCGACAGTTGCCTTATAATCCCGATACTTTACCACCAACTCCTCAAAGCCGGCCCTCTCCTGAGCCAATGCCTGCAGCTGCTTCAGATCAGAGGCTGTTTGAGGTGCAGACATCTGCTCGGTCAGTTCATGGTAACGCTGCTCAATTTGCTCCAAACGGTCCAGCATAATTCAAATTACCTCACAATGATATTATAGCACAGCCCCGGTTAGTGCTCTACGAAGAGAGGGTAGCCAGGCCAGGCTCAATTGACGGGGACTGCCCGCTGTTGTATGATGCAGACAACTAGAGATAAGATGGAACCACCGCAACAGTCCAGGTCCAACATTTTGGGTTCATGAGTAAAGCTTATCGCTATCCACTGATAGAAGAAATCGACCTGAAATCATCAATGCTCGATGCCTTCGAGCTCTTCAGGAACGAAGCGTTCAGCTTCTTTCTGGACAGCGGGATGGATCCGCATAAACTGGGGCGCTACTCTTTTATCGGCTCAACCCCTTTCCTGGTAATGAGCAGCCGCAGTACCGAGATTACTCTCAACCGAGGGGCCGAAAAGAGCAGCCTGAGCGGCAGCCCCTTTGACACACTCGACCACTTCCTGAAAGTCTACCGACTGGACTCCTGCCCCTCACCGGTACCATTCACCGGCGGCGCCGTAGGCTACTTCAGCTATGACCTCTGTCACTTTATTGAGCGGCTACCTGAGGCCGCTGTCGATGACCTCAAGCTGCCCGAATGCTACTTCGGCTTCTATGACCTGGTCCTGGCGTTTGATAACCTTCAGGGTAAGGCATATATCGTCTCCACCGGTTTCCCTGAACTAAGAGAGGGAGAAAGAAGAAAAAGGGCCGCCGAACGCCTCAGCGAAATGAAAGCCAAGCTGGCTAATATACCGGGTCCCGGACAAGAGGCACCGCCTACACCGATATTCTCCTCTACCGAGCCGGTGACCCTTAAGAGCGGGTTCACTCACCAGGAATACGTCAGGGCTGTCGAGAAAGCCCGGGAGTATATTATTGCCGGTGATATCTTCGAGGTTAACCTCTCTCAGCGCTTCGAGGCTGAGCTTTCCATTACCCCGTATGAGCTATACAGGCGGTTAAGGCGGATAAACCCAGCACCCTTTGCCTGCTATCTCGGCTTTGATGAAATCGCCGTGGTAAGCGCTTCACCGGAGAGGTTCCTCCGCTTAAGAGGGGACCGGGTGGAGACGCGCCCAATCAAGGGCACCCGCCCGAGAGGAAAGACCCCTGAGGAAGACGAGGCGCTGGCCAGGGAGCTTCTCGACGGCGCAAAAGAGCGAGCCGAGAACATCATGATTGTCGACCTGGAGAGAAACGACCTGGGCCGCGTATGCCGTTTCGGCACCGTCAAGGTGATCGAACTGGTGATACTGGAGGTATTCCCTACCGTCTTTCACCTCACCTCTACCGTAGAAGGCAGGCTCAGGGAAGACAAGAACGGCATCGACCTGCTTAAAGCCACCTTTCCCGGTGGTTCTATAACGGGAGCCCCCAAGGTGCGCTCAATGGAGATTATCGACGAACTGGAGCCGACCAAAAGGAGCCTCTATACCGGTAATATTGGCTATTTGAGCTTTAACGGCGACCTTGACCTCAATATAGTCATTCGTACCTTTCTGGTCAAAGGGAGTAAATCCTACTTCCAGGTGGGTGGCGCGGTTACATATGATTCTGACCCTGAGGCCGAGTATCAGGAAACGCTGGATAAGGCAAGGGCGCTGATTGACACTCTCAATACAGCAGCAATTTGAGGTGACTAAAGCCGGATATGGTTATAGTAATTGACAACTACGATTCATTTGTTTATAACCTCGCCCAGTACCTGGGTGAACTGGGATGGGAGCCGCTGGTCTACCGCAATGACCAGGTAACTCTGGAAGAAATCGAGGGCCTGAGTCCATCCCATATTATCATCTCCCCGGGACCCGGTACCCCACTCGAGGCAGGCATCGCTAACGACGTTATCCGCCGCTTCGCCGGTGGTATCCCCATACTCGGCGTCTGCCTGGGCCACCAGTGTATCGGGTATGTCTATGGCGGTCAGGTTATCCATGCCCCTGTTCCCACACATGGTAAGAGTTCCCTCGTCTATCATGACGGCAGAACGATATACCAGGGCCTACCCAAGCCCTTCGAAGCAGGCCGTTACCATTCCCTGGTAATAAAAGAGGCTACCCTCCCTAAGGCGTTAGAACTGACCGCAATAACCGGTGACGGGGTAGTGATGGGAGTCCGACACAAAGAATATGTCGTCGAGGGGGTACAGTTCCACCCGGAGTCAATAATGACCGATGTCGGCCACGATATACTGAAGAATTTCCTCGGTTTTTCACAGCCGAGCTGGGTTATGGAGCAGGTTAGTGAGTGAGATTGTCTACCTGAATGGTTCCCTGATACCCCGCAACCAGGCTAAGATATCCGCTCTGGACTATGGTTTTCTCTACGGCTTTGGCCTCTTTGAGACCATGCGCGCCTATGAGGGTCAGGTATTTCGTCTGGAGAGCCACTTAAGCCGGCTGGCATGTTCCGCCGAATTACTGAGGCTGCCGGTTGGAACACCGGAACTGAAAGATGCGGTAAGGGACACCATCAAGGCTAACCGGCTTAGCGACGCCCGTATCCGCATCACTATCTCCGCCGGCGAGGGAAAGATGTCTCCTGACCCCGGGGCATGTCAGAAGCCCACGGTGCTGGTACTTGCAGAACGCTATCAGCCCCACCCTCAAGAGGTCTACCAAAGGGGTTTCCGGGCGGTTATCTCATCAATCCGCCGCAACAGCCAGTCGCCCCTCTCCAGGCTGAAATCAGCCAACTACCTGGAAAGCCTGCTCGCCAGGCAGCAGGCCAGAGAA
>CAZYRA010000055.1:6068-8132 GCA_964649385.1 uncultured Dehalococcoidales bacterium
GGGAGACCGGGGGCTCTCAGCAGGAGACTCCTTGCGGCATACCGAAAACTGGTACTCACCGGTTGAATTTAACCAAGAAACTGATACAGCTAGTGGTTTTGTCTCTACTGTGCTTTAATCTATGGCGTGGGAAGGCAAGAGAGCAATATCGACCCTGCCGTTAACACCAGGGAGTTTCGCCAGGTTGACTATGCCAAGATTACCATCTTCGGCTTCGCCATGACGGCTCTCTGGAGCAGCCTGCACAGCATCATCCTGCCGCTCAGGATAATGGAATTCGTCCCCGAAGCACAGAAGGCAACCTACCTCGGGCTGCTTACCTTTACCGGCCTACTCCTGGCTATAGCCGTCCAGCCGATAGCCGGGCTGGCCAGTGACCGCTCCGGGTCCAGGTGGGGGCGGCGGCGGCCTTTCGTCCTTATCGGCGGTATGCTGACGCTGTCGTTCCTTCCCGGAATAGGCCTCGCCGGTAGTTTAGCTATCCTTTTTACCATCTACTACCTGCTGCAGGTCAGTGCCAATACCGCGCTGGGCCCTTATCAAGCCTTTATTCCCGACCTGGTGCCGTCAGGGAAAAGGGGGCTGGCTTCGGGAGTAAAAAACCTGGTCGACATACTGGGTGGACTTACCTTCATCTGGTTGGTAGGACAGCTAATGGGCAACTACTCTCTCGGACAGGGAAGCCAGTGGCTATGGTTGAGCCTGGGTATACTGGCCGCCGTCTTCCTGGGCACCATGGTCTTTACCATACTGACGGTCAAGGAGCAGCCTGGAGCCGGCAGACCCAGGCTGCCTTTCCTGGCGATGCTGTCGAAAAGCTTCAGGATTGATACCAGGGCAAACCCCGATTATATCCGTTTTCTGCTCTCCCGTCTCTTTTTTATTATCCCCCTGACCACCTTTCAAGTATTCGGCTTATATTTTTTCCGTGATGTCGCCGATGTTGCCAATCCCGCCGCGATGATGGGCAACTTTATCCTGGTCTCCGGCGGCTGTATGCTGGCGGCGACCTACTCAGCCGGCCGCCTCTCGGACAGGTTAGGACGAAGACCGGTCGCCCTCGTCTCGGGAATTATCGGCGCTTCAGGGATTGGGCTCCTGTTCTTCCTTCACAGCTACCACTTAATACTACTTTCCTCCATCCTGATGGGAATTGGCTTCGGCGGCCTGATGAGCAGCAACTGGGCCCTGGCGGTAGACCTGGTACCCAAGAAAGAAGCCGGGAAATATATCGGGCTGACTAACCTGGCTACTGCCGGCGGTTCGGCGCTGGCCCGCTTAAACGGACCGATGATTGACTTCTTTAACGCCCGCAGCCCCGGCTCGGGCTACTCAGCCATGCTCCTAACAGCCTTCATATCTCTTATTGCCAGCTCAGTGCTGTTATGGAGGATTAAGAAAAGGTAGGGGTGGTATCCATCCCTGAGCACCAGCAAAGGCTATCGCTCCGTAGGCCAGGGTCCTCCCCGCCAGGCAGGCCAGGTAGAATTTCCACAGGGGGAAGCGCAGGGCACCAGCCGCTATCCCAAAGAGGTCAAAGGGGAAGACGGGCACCAGGTTAAAGCCAAAGATAACCCCAAAGCCCCACTTCTTTATCCACCTCTGTACCCGATCATAGGTCTTCCGCTTATCCAGCTTCAGAATTGACCGGCCGCTGTACCCCGCCATATAACTGGTCAGCTCACCAACAGCAGCCCCGCTACCGCCAACCAGTCCGATAAGGGCAGGATGCAAACAAGGAATGGTGCCAAGACCGAAATAGATCCAGAAACTGGGAATAGGAACAAGAACAGTGGCATTCCAGAGCATACTGCCCAGGAAAATACCAGGGTAGCTTAAGGCGCCGAGTTCGGTAATGCTGTCCCGATATCGGATAATGATAACCGTAATGACAACCACCGTGGCGATACCCAGAATGGGGAGGACTCTTCCCTTCAAGACTGTCTCCAGCCAGTCTCTCTTCTCGCCAGGTTGCTTATCACGGCTAAATATACTGCGCATTTGGTCTCTATATTAGCATATTCGGAAGAGGAGAATGTAAAAGAGAACGTACGGGTTAAAGAA
>CAZYRA010000056.1:0-8013 GCA_964649385.1 uncultured Dehalococcoidales bacterium
GTATTAGCCATCATAAGTAAGGAAATCTGGCATAACGGGGGGAATAATGAGACTTTCCGGCAATTAGATACTTGACAAGCGGCATCTCTCCGCTTATAGTTATAGTTTAAGGGGTGTTTCACCAGACTTCCATCGGATAGACCCATCGTGAAGTTACCGGTTGAAACCTTGACCAGTTCCCACAGAAATATTTGACTTTCTTAAGTTTTTATGGTTTGGTTCTCCCATATGCCAAAATACATCTTTGTTACCGGTGGAGTGGTTAGTTCGGTCGGCAAGGGTATCACTGTCGCTTCCATTGGTACCATTCTAAAGAGCCATCAGATCGCTGTGTCGGTGCAGAAGCTGGACCCATATCTTAATGTTGATCCGGGAACAATGTCGCCCTATCAGCATGGTGAAGTGTTCGTTACTCAAGATGGTGCCGAGACTGACCTCGATTTGGGTAACTACGAGCGTTTTATTGACATCAGCCTTACCGCCGAATCAAATGTGACCTCAGGTCAGATCTACAGCGCGGTTATTGATAAGGAAAGGCGGGGCGATTTCCTGGGCGGCACCATCCAGGTAGTCCCTCACGTCACCGGCGAGATTAAGGAACGGTTCAGAAGGTTAGCCGCCAAATCCCAGGCTGAGGTGCTTATTATTGAGGTCGGCGGCACGGTTGGTGATATTGAAGGGCAACCCTTTCTGGAAGCCATCAGGCAAATGAGGAACGATGTCGGGCGGGATAATGTGCTCTATATCCATGTGACCTTTCTCCCCTACCTCACCTCTACCCAGGAATTAAAGACGAAACCTACTCAGCATAGCGTTAATGAGTTGCGTCGCATTGGTATTCAGCCTGACATCATTGTATGCCGTAGCGATTACCCTATCTCAGAAGCGATAAGGGACAAAATATCCCTGTTCTGCGATGTGGAACGGCAGGCGGTCATCCCCCTGCCCACAGTAGACACTATCTACGAAGTACCGCTGGTCCTTGAAGAGGAAGGCTTGGGGCGGCTGGTTATCGATAAGCTTGGTCGTAAGACCGGCAAGACAGACTTAAGCCATTGGCAGGAACTGGTCAGACAAATCAAGAGTCCGCTTGAGCCGGTTAATATTGCCCTGGTGGGCAAATATGTGGAGTTACAGGATGCCTACTTTTCAGTTCGTGAAGCGCTATACCATGCTGCTCTCCAGCATAACAGGTGTATCAACCTGCTCTGGGTCCGCTCCGAGGATTTAGAAGGGGATGGCAGTGACACACTGCTCCAATCAGCCCAGGGTATTATCGTCCCCGGTGGTTTTGGTGTTAGAGGAATAGAAGGTATGATAAAGGCAGCCGGCTACGCCCGAAAGAACGGAATCCCCTACCTGGGGTTATGCTTGGGGATGCAGGTTATGGTGATTGAGTTTGCTTGCCATGTACTGGGGTTAAATGAGCCCAACTCCACCGAATTCTGCGCCTCTACAGCCTACCCGGTCATCGATCTTCTCCCCGAACAAAAGGCGATAGAAAATAAGGGGGGTACCATGCGCTTGGGGGACTATCCCTGCCAGTTGGTCACTGGTAGCCGTGCTGCCAGTGCCTACAAAGAGAACCTAGTTAACGAGCGCCACAGGCACCGCTACGAATTCAATAATCAATTCCGCACCCGCCTCGAAGAGGCGGGTATGGTCTACTCCGGTTTGTCCCCCGACGGTAAACTGGTAGAAATTTGCGAGCTAGCCGACCATCCCTGGATGGTAGGCTGCCAGTTCCATCCCGAGTTTAAGTCTCGCCCCGGCCGTCCACATCCCCTGTTCCTTGGTTTCATCGGGGTTGCTAAAGGGATACTGTTGGAGGGGGCACAACCTTCGCTACCCCTCTCCTCCTAGAAGTATTAATAGTTTAAGACAGGAGAAATATATGCAACTCTTCTTAGACACAGCCAATATCGACCAGATACGGCAAGCCGCCAAGCTGGGCGTTATCAGTGGTGTTACCACCAACCCCACCTTGGTGTCTAATGAGCAGACCTCCGACTATGAAACGGTGACCAAGACCATCTGCTCGATAATCCCCGGCTCAGTTTCCGTTGAAGTACTGGCTGAGGATAGTGAGTCAATGGTTAAAGAGGCCCGAGTCAAGGCATCTTGGGCGCCAAACGCAACCATTAAGATACCAGCCACTGCCGATGGCCTCCAGGCGATATCAGTCCTGAGTAAGGAAAATATAGCAGTGAATATGACGCTGTGTTTCTCACTTAACCAGGCCCTGCTCGGAGCACTGGCCGGAGCTGCCTATGTCAGCCCCTTTGTCGGCAGACTGGACGACGTCGGTCATGATGGCATGCAGTTGGTCAAAGACATCGTCGATGTGTTTAAATACTATGAGTTCCGCACCAAGGTAATTGCAGCCAGCATACGCCACCCTCAGCACTGTCTGGCAGCAGCTGAAGCGAGGGCTCATATTGCCACTGTTCCCTATAGTGTACTTATGCAGATGATACGCCACCCACTTACTGACATAGGAATTACCCGCTTTCTTGCCGACTGGCAGCGTGTATCACAGTAAGTAAGATAGGATTCGTAGAGCACTAAGTACTCAACTACAAAGCGAGGCTGTCTAGTAACCTGCTTAGATATCATACAGGGGCAGCCTTAAGGAAGAACTGATAATAGGACGACTCGAGAGCACTCACCGGAACGAAGTCTCCCCTCCAGAATTATCCCTCTCACCAAGGGAATATCAAGAGAGGGAGTACCAAATAAGAACCAAGGGGGAAGGTTAGAACATGAACATTACCGATTTACAAAACAAGAGTAAAGATGAGTTGGTTGAACTGGCTAAGGAGATGGGACTTTCCAGCTGCACTAACTTGAAGAAACAGGACATTGTCATGCGTCTCCTGCAGGCACACACCGAACAGCAGGGTAACATCTTCTGCGGTGGCATCCTGGAGGTTATGAACGATGGCTACGGTTTCTTGAGACAGAACTCACTGCTGCCCAGTTCAGACGATATCTACGCATCCCAGTCACAAATCCGCCGCTTTCGTTTACGTACCGGTGATATGGTCACCGGCCAGGTCAGGACACCCAAGAGCAGCGAGAAATACCGCAGTCTGCTCCGGGTAGAGGCAATTAACGATATCAATCCCGAGATGGCGAAACATCGCCCCAATTTCAAAGCACTTACCCCCACCTTTCCCGATGAAATAATCAACCTGGAAACGACAGCCGATAACCTTTCCAACCGGCTGATAAACATCGTTGCCCCAATTGGCCGGGGACAGCGAGGATTGATTGTGTCACCACCCAAAGCGGGTAAGACACTGCTGCTTAAGTCCATCGCCAACGCCGCCAGTAATAACTACAATGACATTCACCTTATGGTTTGCCTTATTGGGGAACGACCAGAAGAGGTCACCGATATGAAACGCTCGGTCAAGGGCGATGTGATAAGTGCCACCTTCGACGAGCCGGTAGAGAACCACATCCGCGTCGCCGAGTTGGCACTGGAGAGAGCCAAACGGTTGGTAGAAAGTGGCAAGGATGTATTCATTCTCCTTGATGGCATCACCCGTCTTACCCGGTCGTACAATCTGGTGATGCCTTCCAGCGGCCGCACCCTATCCGGTGGCATTGACCCGGCTGCACTTCACCCGGCTAAACGCTTCTTTGGTGCTGCCCGCAATATGGATGAGGGCGGTAGTCTGACTATTATTGCCACCTGCATTATTGATACCGGCAGCCGTATGGATGACCTCATCTATGAAGAGTTTAAGGGAACCGGCAACATGGAACTCCACCTCGACCGCCGGCTAGCCGAGCGCCGAATCTTCCCGGCAATCGATATCCAGCGCAGCGGTACCAGACGGGAAGAGCTGCTTCTAAATGAAAAGGATGTGAAACAGATCTGGCTGCTGCGGCGAATGATGTCTATGGTTGCCTCTGACTCAGCCACCTCAGCTGAGACTACAGAGCGAGTCCTTGACCGCCTGCGAAAGACAAAGACCAACGCTGAGTTCCTGGCTAACTTAAACAAAGAAACAGCATAGCAGGATAAGAAGAGAACTAGGTTTGACACGCTACCACACCAGAGTCTATACTTGACATATAACGCGGGGTGGAGCAGTGGAAGCTCGTCGGGCTCATAACCCGAAGGTCGTTGGTTCGAATCCAACCCCCGCTACCAAAGAATATTCAAGGGGCACAGATCTTTTAGTCTGTGCCCCTTTGTTAATGATAACTTTAAGATAATTGACAATAAATCCTAATAACGATAGACTCGGAGAAGTGTTGGAGCTACATTAAGGGGTCTCATTAATGAAGAAATTAATTGTCATATTTACATTAATAACTTTAATATCCTCGGTATTACTAAGTGGTTGTCTAACGCTGCCCGTTCCACAACCAGAACCGACCCCGACACCTGCACCAGAACCGATCCCGACGCCTGCACCAGAACCCACCCCGACGCCTGTACCTGATCCAGAACCCGAACCCCCTCCAGATGAGCCAGAAGAGGCAGCACCTATAGAAGATATTACCTGGGTATTAGAAACCTATGGTGATAGAGGGAGCCTGAAAACCCTGATAGATGACACTGAGATTAGCGCAGAATTTAAGAGTGCTAATAGCACAGTCGTGGGTTCTGGCGGATGTAACAGTTACTTCGCTGGTTATGAAATCGATAACGATAGACTCACCGTAATCCCACCTATCGGTGCTACAGAGATGGCATGTTCTCCACCTATTATGGACCAGGAACAAGAGTACTTTGAGCTGCTTGAGACTACGGAAACCTTCCTGGTACATAATGATAAACTGATTATCTCTTGTTCGGCTAATAAGGAGATGGTCTTCATCGAAAAGGCTGCTGAAGAAATACCCTCTATCGAGGATATTGGCTGGCAACTGGAAGCCTACGGTGATAGAGGAAGCCTGCAAGCCTTAATTGAGGATACCAAGATCACCGCAGAGTTCAAGAAGGCGGAGGGTCAAGTCATAGGGTCTGCGGGATGCAACGGCTATTTTGTTGAGTATGAAGTTGATGATTTGGAGCTTACGATAACACCCCCAATTGGTGCCACCATGATGTTATGTTTTCCGCCGCCGATCATGGAACAGGAGCAGGAATACCTTAGCTTACTCGAGACTACAGAAACCTTCCTGGTACATAATGATAAACTGATTATTTCATGTTCCGACAATAAGGAGTTGGTCTTTGTAGAAGAAATACCCTCTATCGAGGATATCACCTGGGAACTGGAAGCATACGGCGATGTAGGAAGCCTGAAACCTCTGTTGACAGGCACCAATATCACCACTGAATTCAAGAAAGCTGAGGGCCGGGCCGTGGGTTCTGGGGGATGTAACAATTATTTCGTAGAGTACGAGATTGATAGTAATGAGCTCACGATAACGCCCCCTATTGGTTCTACCATGATGCTATGCTTTCCTCCGCCCGTAATGGAGCAAGAGCACGAGTATCTCGATTTACTTGAGACTACAGAAACCTTCAGGATAGATGACGAAAGACTGATTATTTCCTGTTCCGACAATAAGGAGTTGGTCTTCATTACACAATAAAAAATCCAAAGGTGCTTAAATAGAACACGGTTTCGCTTTCCGCCATTCGTTCTGTTCGAACCCAACCCCAGCTACCAGGGCAAATAAAATCAGGCTAGGCGAATAAGCTTGGCCTTTTTCTCTCACTCACCTTTCCACTCAGACTAAACCATTTCTTATTGATGCCCCCGCATTAGTGGATTCTCCTCGGGCTCCTATCACGTCTTTTTCATAATAAAGAAAACCGAGCAGTAGTGTCTGGGATTCTTCTTGAACATTTCTATTTCCCGCTGGTCATTGTGAAGTATCTCAAGAACCTTCGGGTCATCAGGGTATTCTGTTCGAATCTCATTAATTCGCTTTTCCAGAGGAGCGAAGTATTCCGTCCACCAGGTGTCTTCGTTCAGTATGAAGCGGCCAAGTAACTCGTAGCCGCAGCTGGAGATCTGCTCTACTTTCTCGGTGATAGCCCCTACCTCATCGTGAACTACCAGGAACCCATTTGGCTTAAGGAACTGCTTCCATTCCTGGAGTCCTCTCTCGAAACCGACTACATGTATTGAACCTTCGGCCCAGATGATATCGAAGCTTTCATCCGGGAAATTCATGTCGACCATAGAGCATTTTATAACCTTAACCCGGTCTGAAAGCCCTGCCTTTTTAATCTTTCTCGTAAGTCTATCCAAGGAAGGCTGGTTGACATCCAACCCTATTATTTGTCCATTGCTTAATTTGGCAAGTTCTATAGTCGGGGTGCCAGAACCACAACCCACGTCCAAGATTCTTGGCTTATCCAATTTTGGAAGCATCCGAAAAGCCTTTCTCGTGTATTTGAGGAGGCGTTTTCTTATCAGGTCCTTTTTCACTTGGAATTGTGCTTCTTCAGTCACTGAGTAGTGGCCTCCTTTTCTAAAGGAACGGTAACATTTCACTTTGGTTAAATTGACGAGATATTCCAGAAGGTCTGGATTACCAACCCCCTGGTCCATATTTGGTAAATGCACTGAATAAATGTACTGAGCCAGACTTTGATGAAGGCAGGGGAACGATCATATTATCAGCGCAGTGATTGGATGAACTGGTCCACCTCTTGGTTGAAACGCCTGGGCTCTTCAAGAAACGGGCAGTGGCTGCTCTCCTCAAAGACCACGAGGCGGGCATCAGACAAGTTTTGGTGAAGGTGCTCGCCAGCGGCGACCGGGTAAAGCTTCTCATCCCTGCCAAAGCAAAGCAGTGTCGGGATGTTGATACTCGGGAGTATCGGCCGGTAGTCCTGTAAGGTCTGGTCAAAGAGGATGGCACTGGCAACAGACTCGGGCAGCCGTGTGATTTCATCAAACATCCACCCGGTATCTTCCTCCGAAGGCGCCTCTTTGAACATCAACGGTATAAACTCGCGGACAGCCTTTTCCCGGTCCGTCTGGACGGCAGCCATCATCTGGCAGAGTCCCGTGAAGTCAAAAAGTCCCATGGGCCAGTCGGGTGATGTAAAGTCAGAGGCAGACTGGTCGATGACAATGGTAGCCATAACATTCTCGCTGCCGAACTGCTTGAAATAATCCCAGATAACAAAGGAACCCATTGACCAGCCTGCCAGCACGACATCCCTCAATCCAAGCTCATTTATCATTGTATGAATATCCTGGGCGTAGCTGGCCACGGTATGACCAAAATGGACATGTGCAGAGCGTCCGTGCGACCGTAGGTCAGGCACGATTACCCGATAATGTTGGGCAAAGTAGGGCACCTGCTTCTTAAAGAAGCGGCCGCTCATCCATACCCCATGGATGAAGAGGATCGGCTGTCCTTCCCCCTCCTCTTCGTAGTACAACCGGGCGCCGTTCAAGTTCAAGTGTGACATTCTACTCTCTCCTTCCCCCCTGTTTTTTTGCATTATACTGGAAGCTGGTTTACAATGAAAGCGAGAGTTATCAAAGAACAGTGGAGGTCAGGCTATACCTATTTATGAGTACGAATGCACCAAATGTGGTGATAGGTTCGAGCTTCGGCGGAGTATGGCCGATAGTGATAGCGAGATAAAGTGTCCCCGTTGTGGTGAGGAGCAGCCAAGAAGGGTCTTCTCTACATTTGGTACTGCTGGTACTGCTTCTTCCGTTAATACCTGCTCCCCAAGCAGCTTCACCTGAGGCACCAAGTAGTGAGGCAGTTTGCCTCACTTGTTCATTGCACCTGCTTATTTTCCGCCCTTGGTTAACCTGTCCGGCTACTTGACCTGCTTAAGGCTGCCTTGCCGGATCCAGTCCTTTTGCCCCTCATTACAGGCGTAGGAAACATTCTCTTCCTGGGGACCGATTGGTATCAGGCAGGTATAGGACTTGCGCGGTGTCATCATGCAGGACTCTTCCAGGTGCACCCCGATCTCATTTCCATCAATAAGAGAGAACAGCTTCTTCTGCTCCCGCGTCTCCATATCACCATAACCCGGGCTCCACCAGTAGGCCACCACCCCAC
>CAZYRA010000057.1:0-7791 GCA_964649385.1 uncultured Dehalococcoidales bacterium
CTAACATTAGCATATTGATAATAGTGGTACATAAGCGAGAACTAGTTCGAGGTGGGTAAGAAAAAACGCCAAAAATTAAGGCTTTGTCTATTACTTGCTGCCTCTAAAGGTACAATACCACTAAAAAGAATGTTTATGCCCCTAGATTTTGATTTGAGAGCGCCATCTTTTTGGGGCCTTAAAACTGTGCTGTGGCCTGGGCCAGAATTTGCTCGACCAGCTCAAGGAGCCGGGTAAGTCCCCATTTTCTTACCGCTGAAACCAGCACCGTATTTTTGCTGGCTGCCGGACCTTGCCCGGAAAGGTGGTCTATTGCTGAACGCTCGTCCCAGGTCTTCTCCCTGTTAAGCAGTAAATCGATTTTGTTCAATGCCGTGATTATGGGTCTGTCGGCAAGCCCCAGGTCACCTAGAATGCGCTCGACGGCTTGACATTGCTCGGCAGCGTTGGGCGAGGTCAAATCGACCACGTGAAGAAGAATACTGGCTTCGGCGAGTTCCTCAAGGGTTGCCCTGAATGCAGTTACAATGCTGGGCGGCAGCTTCTGGATAAAGCCAACGGTGTCGGTAAAGAGTACCTTTTCCTTACTGGGTAGAACCACGCTGCGGGTCGTCGGGTCCAGGGTGGCAAAGAGTTTATCTTCGACAAACACGTCGGCTTGGGTGAGCGTGTTCAGCAGGGTACTCTTACCAGTGTTGGTATAGCCTACCAGGGCTACGATGGGGATACCCTGCCGTCTGCGGTGCTGGCGATATAGGGTACGGTGTTTCTTTACCGCCTCAATATGTTTTTTCAGGTGCTGGACCTTGCGGTTAATCAGGCGCCGGTCGGTCTCAAGCTGTGATTCTCCCGGTCCTCTGGTGCCGATACCACCGCCAAGCCTTTCCAGATGGCTCCACTGCCCGGCAAGGCGAGGCAGTAGATATTGATGCTGGGCCAGTTCTACCTGTAGCTGGCCTTCCCTGGTTTGCGCCCGCCGGGCAAAAATATCCAGGATTAAGGCAGAGCGGTCAATTACCTTTACCTTGAGGATTTGCTCCAGATTTCGCTGCTGTAGTGGTGAAAGTTCGTCGTCAAAAACCACTACGCTGTAGTTAAGGCTGTCCTTCAGTACGAGCAGCTCATCAAGCTTGCCTTTGCCAAGGTAGTACGTTTTCGACGGTACGGGTAGCTGCTGGGTGAGCTTGCCTACTATATCGGCACCGGCCGTACTGGCTAGCTGGGCCAGTTCTTCTATTGAGTCTTTTACCGGCCATTTGTTGTTAAGGGTCCTTTTGATTGATACCGCTACCAGGCATGCCCGTTCTCGAGAAGCCTGTGTCGCAACTGGTTTCTTGGTGATAATGCCCCCGATTATTATGTCAACTTAGTTGTTCTGTCTTAAGACCGCTTTAGCGGCTATGCCACCCGGCTAACCGTGATAGCCCTTTGACCAGGTTAGCATCGGAAATGGTCAGCGATATCCGGATGTAACCCTCACCATTCTGGCCATAACCTATCCCCGGGGTGACCACCACCCCCACCTGTTCTAACAGTTCGTTGGCAAACTCCAGGGAGGTATAGTTGCCGGGGACCTTAGTCCAGACATAGAGACCTGCCTTTGGCCGCCTGGTTTCAAGACCGATGTCGTTGAGCATATCAACCACCAGGTCACGCCGTCTCTGGTATCTTAAGCTCTGCTCTCTAACCGAGTCTTGCGGACCGGCAAGGGCTTCAATAGCAGCGTACTGAATGGCCTGGGGAATCCCTGAGTCTATGTTCGATTTGACCCTCTTCAGGGCATCTATCATATCCGCGTTACCGACCGCCATTCCTATGCGCCACCCGGTCATGTTGTAGCTCTTGGACAGGGAATGAAACTCGATACCAGTCTCCATGGCCCCTTCCGCCTGGATGAAACTCACTGGTTGATAGTCATCAAAGGCAACCTCGGTGTAGGGGCCGTCATGACAGACAGCGAGATCATACTGCCGGGCAAATTTAACTACCCTGTTGAAGAAATCGAGCTCCGCTACGGCGCCGGTGGGATTATTGGGGTAGTTTATCCAGAGTAGTTTGGCCTGCTTGATTACATCAGATGGGATAGTTTCCAGGTCGGGGAGAAAATCGTTCTCCTCCGTAAGTGGCATGTAGTAGGGTCTCCCATCGGCCAGGATAGTGCCCATTGCGTAGGGAGGATAGCCAGGGTCAGGTACCAGAGCAATATCGCCGGGGTCGATAAAGCACAGGGCAGCATGAACAACACCCTCTTTGGCACCGACAAGAGGCAGCACTTCTTTGTCAGCATCAAGGGAGACGCCGAAGCGTTTCTCGTACCATCCAGCTATTGCCCGGCGTAATTCAGGAAGCCCATCACTCTCCGGGTATTGGTGGTTGGACGGGTTCTGCGCCGCCTGGCACAGGCTGTTGATTATATGGGTTGGTGTGGGACAATCGGGATCACCGATAGCGAAGCTGATTACCTCTTCACCCTTAGCCCTTTTCTCGGTAATCTTGCGCGTAATCTCCCGGAATAAATAGGGCGGGAGACCCTCTACGCGTTTTGATAATCTCATTTATCTATACCTCACCCGGCCACTGGCCGGTAAAAACTATTTCGGTAGGACCACCGAGTAATACTTCACCCGTTCCGTCCCACTCTAAGTTCAATATGCCCCCCGGTAGTTTTATCGCCACGGTGCTATCTATAAACCCATGTAACCGGGCGGCAACCGCAATCGCACAGGAGCCCGTGCCGCAGGCCAGTGTCTCCCCGGCTCCCCTCTCCCATACCCTGGCTTCTATCTGCTGACGGCTTGTCAGTCGGGCTACCTCGAAGTTTACCCGTTGTGGAAATATCCCGTGCCGCTCTATCTCTGGCCCTATCCGGGCTAAGGGGAAACTTACTACAGGTTGCTCGGTAAAATAGACGGCGTGTGGATTCCCCATCGAGACGAGGTTCAAGGGCAGTTTCCAGTCATCTACAGTAGTAGTATAGTTTAACATAGATTTTATGTCAACTAGCCCCCGGTCACTTTCTTCTATTGCAACCGGTATCTCCCCGGCCTTAAACTTGGGTGCCCCCATGCTAACCTGGATATTGAGCTCTTTTCCTGCTGATTGACTGACTATTGCCTTCCTGATCCCGTCTTTTGTTTCAATGAACAAAAATTCTTGAGCCCCCCCATCGCCCAACAGTTTCCTGCTTATGACGTATTTCACCAGGCACCTCAGGCCATTGCCACAGGCTTCAGCCTCGGAACCGTCAGGATTAAACATACACATCCGGACATCAGCCGTTTCCGACGGCATTAGGAGCAGCAGCCCGTCGGCACCAATACCAAAGTGACGGTTGCAGGTAGCTATTGCCAGCCGGGACCAATCACGATGGGTATCGCTGGTCTCCACCAGAACAAAATCGTTCCCGGCTCCCTCTAGTTTGGTAAAATCCATTTTCCCAATCCATCCCCGCTATTCTGAGTATAATTCATTATACAATACGTACGCCCTTGCTTACAGGAAAGGGGGGCTCATTTGAGCAGGTGTCCCGCCTCTGTTGCACCTGCCGTGAAACGGGCCACTGATTCCGTGATTTGTGAACCCGTGTCATCACTGCTGATATCAACCCAGCCAATTCTGCTATCCTTGAGTGGAAACCAAGTGTATTGGTTTCTGACGAAGCGGTGAGTCTCAAACTTGATTTGCTGTATTGCCGTAGCCAGAGTCAATCCGCCGTTTAGAAAGGCACCGATTTGCTTGTAGCCAATGCTGGACATAGCCGGTAGTTTGAGTTCGTAGCCCATACCAAATAGCCTATTCACTTCGGCTACCAACCCCTGCTCTATCATCTCATCGACCCTTAAGTCAATTCTACGATATAGCTCTACCCTATCTGTGGTTAGACCTATTATCATCGCCTTAAACGGTGGCGTCTGCTTACATTGAAGCCGGGAAAAGGGGATATTGGTGTTCTTGTATACCTCAAGCGCCCGGATGACACGACGCACATTAGCCGGGTTGATACCCTGCGCTGCGGCTGGGTCAACCTCCCTTAGTTCCTGATAGAGGCTGCCCTTGCCCTCCCTGACTGCTTTTTCCTCCAGGCTCTGTCTTAGTTCCGTATCGGGTGGCACCTCGGGTATCCCCCAACCCTCCAGTATTGACCAGACATATTGTCCACTGCCACCAACTAATATGGCTAATTTACGGCGTTTCTGGATATCATTAATAGCACGGTGGGCTAGTTGCTGGTACTGTGCCAGACTGAAGTCTTCATCCGGATTAATGATGTTAATCAGATGGTGGGGAGTTAATGATAGCTCCTCCGGGCTGGGTTTAGCCGTACCGATATCCATAAAACGGTAGACCTGACGGCTGTCAGCGCTTACTATTTCCCCGTTGAAGGTCTGGGCCAAGCGTATCGCCAGTGTGCTTTTACCTATGGCAGTAGGGCCGACTATGGCTACCAGATGACTCATTCTCTAGGCCTCTCTGTATCAATTATTATAGGAATCATCCCATCCGCGGGTAACGAAGGAATACTGTGACAAGCTGGGCGATAATAGAGGAATCTGTTGTTTATTCGTTAGATTGCGATACTCTTTCTGTGACCAACTCGATAAACGGTACTAGCTGCTAATTGCTGCAGCCTGGGTCACGATACTCAAGAATTGGTCTGCTTTCAGACTGGCTCCACCGACCAGAGCACCGTCTATCTCGGGTTGCTTGATAAACTCAGTGGCATTGTCAGCGGTAACGCTGCCTCCGTAGAGAATCCGCATTCTCCCGGCGGTTTCTTCCGTCCCCAACCCGGCGATGCTCCGGCGAAGAAAACCAATGGTATCATTTGCCTGCCGCCCTGTTGCTGCTCTGCCTGTGCCAATAGCCCAGATCGGTTCGTAGGCTACCGTCACCGTATCAAGGGAATCAATTCCGGCTAAGGATGACCTCAGCTGCTCGGAGATTACCTCCTCGGTTCTACCGGCTTCATTTTCCTTAAGTTTTTCCCCGACGCAAAGAATGGGTTTCAGGTTAGCCTTCAGCGCTGCCATGACCTTTCTATTGACAATATCTCCGCTCTCACCAAAGTATTGCCTGCGCTCCGAGTGGCCAATGATAACAAATTCGCAGAGTTCGGCAAGCATTAGCGGGGAAATCTCACCGGTGTAGGCGCCCTTTTCCTCAAAGTACAGGTTCTGCGCCCCTAATTTTATCGAACTCTCTTTGATTAGTTCATTTACTGCTGCTAGAGAAACGAATGGCGGGCAGATTACCTTCTCGACATTAGCTATTTTATCCAGGCCGGGGCGCATTTTGCTGACTAACTCTACCGCCTCGCTTACCGTGGTATTCATCTTCCAGTTACCGGCAATCATCGGGGTACGCATTTCAATCCTCCTAAGCACCGAATTTAGCCAGCTTGAGGGCATTAGCCATAGCCAGTGGCATAACCTGGGTGCCGGGAAAACGCCCCAGTCCACCGGAAGCACAAGCAGACTCAGCAAATTCACTTACTCTGTCGGGACGGCACCACCTGGAATACAGGAGAACGGGTACCGGGTGCCAGCTATGTCCTTTAAGTATAGCCGGTGTTGAGTGATCTCCGGTGACTATCATAACATCTGGTTCAGTGTCTATCAGGCTGGGTAAGGCTCTATCGAGTTCCTCGATAACCCTGACCTTACGTTCAAAGTCACCGTCTTCGCCGGCGCTGTCAGTCCCTTTTACGTGTAAGAAGAAGAAATCATAGTTGGAATAGTTTTCCTTTAGTGTCTTTATCTCATCTTCGAGACTGGTTCCCGGGTTCAGAATCTCCATACCTACCAGCCTGGCCAGTCCGCGATACATAGGGTAGACAGCGATAGCCGCCGGCTTCAATCTATATATCTCACCCATAGCAGGAAACTCGGGTCTTTCCGAGAAGCCACGGAGAAGAAGCATATTGGCGGGGTGCTGATCAGCCAAAATGCTCTTTGCCTGAGAAATGAATTTATTGGCAATGCTCGCTGTTTTAGCCGCCTCAGGCTGTAGTGCGGTAGCAACCTTGGGGAATACTCCTAACTGCTGCGGGTCAGAATCGCTGACCCCTGGGTTAAGCCCGTCCCCGCGAAATACTACAATGAAGCGATGTTCCCTTACCGGACGGACGAAGATCCTGGTATTTTCTATTATCATTCCATCCAGTAGCCGGCAGAGCTCAGTGCATTTTTCGTTAGGGATACGACCGGCCCGACGGTCGGTAACCAGGCCGTCTTTGTCGGTAGTACAGAAATTCCCTCGGGCTGCCACGTCTCCCGGCTCAAGGTCAAAGTCTATCCCGACTGCTTCCAGGGCGCCTCGACCGATATTGAAACGAAGCGGGCTATAGCCGAATAGGGACAGGTGGCCCGGGGCACTGCCCGGTGTTATGCCCGGGCTCACTATGTCGATAAGGCCGGTTGTGCCTTTCTCCGCCAGCCTGTTGAGATTTGGCGTATCCGCTGTCTCCAGCTCGGTTTTACCGGTATCGGAACCGGGCAGTCCGCCTAACCCGTCAAGGACCAGCAGTATAATCTTACTCGGTGAAGGCTGAGCAAGGCTCTTCATTAATTCCAGATTGTCCATAGCTATGATTCCTTATCCGGTAATGCCTCTATTCCCGGTAGTGCTTTACCGCTGATAAACCCAAGTGAAGCACCACCACCGGTTGAGACAAAGGTCATCTTATCAGCCAGTCCTATGTCGGTTACTATCTCAGCAGTAGAACCTCCCCCGATCACCGTGGTAGCGTTTAGATTAGCCAGAGCGTTGGCTAGAGTCTTCGTCCCCTCGGCGAATTGGGGTATCTCGTATATCCCCATCGGCCCGTTCCAGAAAACCGTTTTACATTTTTGCAGGGTTTCCACAAATGTCCTGGCGGTCCGGGGACCTATATCAACAATCCTTCTGTCACTAGCGATGTTTTCTATCGCCACAATCTTACCTTCAGCCGTTTGGCTGATTTCATCGGTAACAACAACATCAACCGGTAGTAGTAAGCAGGCATGATTTTTTGATACCTTTTCCATTAGCTCGGTGGCAACGCCTAGCTTGTCTGTCTCAATTAGCGATAGCCCTACCTCGTAGGACTTTGCCTTCAGGAAAGTGGCTGCCATACCGCCGCCGACAAGAATGTAGTCCACCTTGCCCATAATATTTTCTATCATATCAACCTTGTCGCTTACCTTGGCACCACCGAGGAGAACGGCGAAGGGATGGGCCGGGTTCTCAGTAATACCGCTTAAGGTTTCAATCTCCTTCTCCAGCAGCAGTCCCGCCGCTGAAGGAAGGTATTTGGTAACGCCGACTATCGAAGCATGGGCCCGGTGTGATGTACCAAAGGCATCGTTAACATACAGGTCGGCCAGTGAGGCCAGGGCTTGGGCAAAGGAGGCGTCGTTTTGTTTCTCTTCAGGGTGGAAGCGGATATTTTCCAGGATTAGAATATCTCCGTCGTTTAGTTCGGCTACAGATTTCTTTGCCTCAGAGCCGATAGAGTCTCTGGAATACTTCACCGGCTTTCCCAGAATTTGTGCCAGGCGCTGGGCAATGGTTGCCAGGCGCAGCTCCTCAACAACCTTACCATTGGGGCAACCCAGGTGGGAGCAGAGGATAACCCTGGCTCCCCGGTCGGTAAGGTACCTGATGGTGGGTAGCGTCGCCCTGATACGGCTGTCATCGGTAATAGCCCCTGTTTCTTCATCCAGGGGGACATTAAAATCAACCCTTACCAGGACCCTCTTGTTACTGACTTCTATGTCTCGAATAGTTGCTTTGTTCACCGGTCACTCCAAA
>CAZYRA010000058.1:0-7527 GCA_964649385.1 uncultured Dehalococcoidales bacterium
TCATTATAATGGAAGCCGTAGACCTTACCCTTGTGCTCACCGGTGGTTACCTTGACCCAGACCGGGTATACGGTGTACTCCTCAAACTCCTCGGTCTGTAGGTTGACTATCTCCGCCTGCTCACCAACCACCTGTGGTGTCGCACTACAGTACTCGATTTTGACAACTACACCCGTCCCCAGCGCCTTCTCCTCCCTTCCTGTCTCCTTAGGGGTAACCCCGCCCAGAATTTCTGCCAGCTGTTCCGCTACCTTAGCCCTGGTTGTCTCTTCAGGGAGGGCTTTAGGCAGCATCTCTACCTCGTCATAGTGGAATCCGTAGACCTTACCCTTACGCTCGCCGGTGGTAATCCTGGCCCAGACCGGGTATGCGGTATACTCCTCAAACTTCTGGGTCTGCAGGTTAACTATCTCCGCCTGTTCACCCACCACCCCTGGCATTGCACTACAGTCCTTGACCTTAATAATCTCACCGATTTTCATTGTTCCTCCCTCCTTTCCTGTCACTACCTTAGCGATTACTCCTGTCTTCATCATCCCTTCCTCCTATTTTATTCCCCCTCACCCCCTCACCTTCATCCTATACACATTTTACAGCACAGTGGGGTTATCGACATCCGCCTTGATGCTTATTTTCGGTTTGCTTTAACGTAATTCTCAAACCGACTGTTTAGGTGTTTTTGCCTAGTATCTGCTACGTAGGCAATTGCAGAGGTGGGTTGACAAAGCCTCGAATTGTCGGTAGCTTATCTCTATGCTAGAATGGCTTTACAACACAGCCGAACCGGCATAAGACCAGGATGCTACTGTAAGGACAGGTTCTTAGAGATTGTGGTAATGAAATGAACAACAAAGAGCTTAAATACTGGGTTGGTTTCAGCCTTATTTCTGGTGTCGGTCGAGTCAGGTTGACCCAGATGGAGAACTACTTCGGTAGCTTGGAGAATGCCTGGCGGGCTGGCCCGGGTGACTTAAGGCGCTCTGGGCTGGACAGCAGTACTGTACGCACCGTTACCTCCCGGCGCCCCGGGCTCTGTCTGGAAGCAGAGATGGGAAAGCTTGAGAACTATGGGGTGGGGGCGTTTACCTGGCATGATGAGGGCTATCCGTCCCGTCTTAAGGAGATATATGACTGCCCGCCGATACTCTATATCCGGGGCTCGTTGCTGCCTGAGGATGAGTGGTGTCTGGCGGTGGTCGGCACCCGCCGGGCTACTGTTTACGGTAGGCAGGTAGCTGAGGAGATAGCCGCCGACCTGGCCCGAAGCAAAATTACTATTGTCAGCGGCTTGGCCCGAGGTATTGATTCGGTGGCGCATCAAGCCGCCCTGGATGTCGGCGGCAGGAGCATCGCCGTATTCGGTTGCGGCCTCGATATTATCTATCCCGGGGAGAACGCCAACCTGGCCCGCCGTATCGTTGAGCAGGGGGCATTGATAAGCGAGTATCCCCTGGGTACCAGACCCCGCGCCGACCGGTTCCCCCGGCGCAATCGTATAATGAGTGGACTGAGCCTCGGGGTTCTGGTTGTTGAAGCCGGTAAGATCAGTGGGGCAATGATTACCGCCCACCTGGCGTTGGAGCAGAATCGTGAAGTGTTCGCCATTCCCGGCAGTATCCTCTCACCGGCGAGCATCGGTACCAACCACCTTATCCAGGAGGGGGCCAAGCTGGTCAGCAGCTATACTGATATCCTGGAGGAACTGAACCTGACTGAGGCTGCCCATCAAATGGAGATTAAGGAGGCTATCCCTGCCTCGGAAACGGAGACCCTGCTCTTAAAACAACTGGGTGCCGAGCCTGTCCATATTGATGAGGTATGCCGAAATAGCGGTTTGCCGGTAGCAGAGGTTAGCAGCACTCTGGTGATGATGGAGCTTAAAGGAATGGTGAAACAGATGGGGGCGATGAGTTTTATACTGGCTCGAGAAGCTAGAGCGGAATATCGGGTGAGGGTGGACTAGACATTATGAAAAAGAATCTGGTTATTGTGGAATCACCGGCCAAAGCGAGAACGCTGGCTAGAATTCTGGGTAAAGAATACAATTTGAAGGCATCGATGGGTCATATCAGAGACCTGCCTAAAGGCGCGATAGGAGTGGACGTAGAAAACAGCTTCGCTCCGAAATATGTGGTGCCCCGGATCAAGAGCAAGGTGGTGAAGGAGCTTAAAGAGGCGGCGAAAAGAGCAGATGTGGTATACCTGGCCACCGACCCTGACCGCGAAGGAGAAGCCATTGCCTGGCACCTGGCTGAGGTAACCAGGTCGGACCGGAAACCCTACCGCCGCGTTGTCTTCCACGAAATAACCGAGGAAGCCATCAAGCATGCCTTCGAACAGCCGCGCTCGATAGACTTGGAGTTGGTCAATGCCCAGCAGGCGCGGCGTATTATGGATCGTCTGGTTGGTTATAAAATAAGCCCGCTCCTCTGGAAAAAGGTGAGGCGCGGTCTCTCCGCCGGCAGGGTGCAATCAGTGGCGCTGAGGATTATCGTTGAGCGGGAACAAGAGATTAATAAATTTACCGCGCAGGAATACTGGACTATCGAGGCAGAACTGGTTGGGAAAATACCTGCCGAGACGGCGGCTGTCCGGGCCAGCCTGGTTGGCCTTAGTGACGGCACCAAGCTGAAAATTCACAACCGCAAGGAATCGGACGAGATCTGTGACGAGCTTAGAGAAGCTAGCTACCGGGTGGCTGGGGTAAAGACGAAAAAGGCAACCCGCCGCCCCGCCCCGCCGTTTATCACCAGTACGCTACAGCAGGAAGCCTGGCGTAGGTTCCGCTTCAGTGCCAAGCAGACCATGGCTATTGCCCAGCAGCTCTATGAAGGACTAGGGGTGGGTGATGAGGGTAGTGTGGGGCTGATTACCTATATGCGTACCGACTCTACCAAGGTCGCCCGCTCTGCCGTAGTCGAAACCAGAGAGTTCATCAGCGCCAGGTATGGCCCCGAGTTTGTTCCGGCACATGCCCGCTCTTTCACCAAAGCGGTAAAGGGAGCGCAGGAGGCCCATGAAGCCATCCGCCCGACCCGGATTGGGCGAGAGCCTTCCCTGCTTAATCCGTACCTCAATAAGATGCAGCTCAAGCTCTACCAGCTCATCTGGCAGAGAATGGTAGCCAGCCAGATGTCGGACGCTATATTCGATAATACCAGCGTCGGGATTGAAGCAACACGACCCTATGCTAGTAGCAAATACCTCCTTAAGGTTTCAAGCTCGGTTATCAAGTTCCCCGGCTTTATGACCCTCTATACTGCCAGCAAGGAGGAAGATGAAGAAGAGGAGAAGAAAAGCCCGCTGCTTCCCCATCTGGAAAGAGATAACAAGCTTGAGCTTATCGAGCTTTTCCCGGAGCAGCGTTTTACCCAGCCCCCATCCCGCTTCACCGAGGCGTCCCTGATCAAGATACTGGAGCAGAATGGTATCGGGCGTCCCAGTACCTATGCCACGATACTTTCCACCATTCAGGATCGCGAATATGTCAACAAGGTGAAGGGCAGCCTTCAGCCGACCGAGCTGGGGACTATAGTTAATGGCCAGCTTACCAAGCACTTTGATAACATCGTTAATGTTGAGTTTACCGCCCGGATGGAGGAGGAGCTGGACGAGATAGGCAGCGGGAAGCGGGAGTGGGTGGATGTGCTTACGGGCTTCTACACTCCCTTTGATGAGAGCCTTAAGAGTGCCGCCGAGCTTATGGAGAAGGTGAAGCTGGCTGATGAGCAGACTGAAGAGACCTGCCCCAGCTGTGGTAAGCCATTGGTGGTTAAACACGGGCGCTACGGGAAGTTTCTCTCTTGCAGTTGCTATCCCGAATGCAAATATACCAGGTCCTATGAGGTTAAGACCGGCGTCAGGTGCCCGGAACCGGGCTGCGGTGGCGAGATAGTCGAGAAGATAAGCAAGAAGAAGCGTACCTTCTACGGCTGTAACCGCTGGCCTGAGTGCAGCTTCGCCATTAATGCCAGGCCTCTCCCCCAACCCTGCCCTAACTGTGGCGGGTTGCTTACCCTGTACCGGGACAAGCAGGTAAAGTGCGCCAAGTGTGACTATAAAGGCAAACTGGAGGAGTAACGATGGAATACCCTTCGGAGCATCTGCTGGACAGCATCGAGGAAATTGCCACCATTAAGGATCGGCTTTCCCTGGGAGACCGTTCCCTGACCACTGTCCGTGGCCTCCACGTGCAAAAGAAGATCCTCTCCAACATTGAAGCGCAGTATATTGCCGGGGGCAGGCTGATGTCGAAGCTTGTCTTCGTCATAGGAGCCGACGGTATCAAGAGTGTCAAGAAGTACCAGCCGGGCGGTTGGGAATTCAAGGCCGAGGAGACGCTGGAGCTGTGCCGCATCCTGGAAAGGGCCTCCCGGGCACTAGAGGGCTGGCCGCCGGAGAAGGTCCGAATATACCAGTCAGAGGAACCTATCGATAGTGATTTGATAAACCGGGTGACTGAAGCGAATCGGGAGCACTACGAGGAGAATCACAAACAGTGGCGGCTGGGGGGTCTGCCGCGCTGGATTGAGCTGCGCGATAAATTCCTTGACGAACTGAAGAAGGAATGGCCCATCGAGTATGTAGAATTTCAGACCAACCACAGGGATGCCAAGTACATCAAGGCGCTGCTGCAGGAAAACATCGCCAAGGTGTACGTTACCGGTTTTATGTACGGCAGGGGCTGGATATCACCGGAGGAGATGACCAGTGCTACCCTGCACCTGGGCGATGTGCTGGCTGGCAAGGTCAGGCACGGGCTGAAAGGAGCCCGGTCCAAGGGCATCGCCTTTGCCGATGTTCTGGCGCACATTGCCACCAGTGGCACCGTTGACGGCTGCTCAACGGAAGAAGAAAAGAGTGAAAACGCCGGAGAAGGCGAACCGATAGATAAATAAAAGCGCGATTGGTTCAATGCAACAAATCTTTAATCAATACGTAAACTACCTTGAGGCGGAGCGGAATGCTTCTCCCTATACTATACGCAACTACACCACCGACCTGTTGGACTTCTTCAGCTTCCTTAGGTCGCAAAAGATTGGCTCTCTTCACGATGTGGACAAACAGGTCGTTCGTGACTACCTCTCCTACCTCTTGGGGCGGGGCTTTGTCAAGGTAAGTATCGCCCGTAAGCTCTCGGCAATCCGCTCCTTCTATCGCTACCTGATGCGGGAAGAGATAGTCACTACCAGCCCGGTCGCCGATACATCCTCTCCCAAGCTGGACAAGCGCCTGCCCGACTTCCTGAGCCAGAAAGAGGTGCTTGAGCTTCTTAACGCCCCTGATTTGTCCACACCACAGGGACAGCGCGATCTCGCCTTGCTGGAGCTGCTCTACGCCTCGGGTTTAAGGGTAAGCGAACTGGTAAACCTGGATATTGATAAGGTCAACCTTGACGCCAATGAAATCAGGGTTTGGGGAAAGGGCTCCCGGGAGCGGATGGTACTGATGGGCAGGCCGGCCGCGGCAGCCCTGGTTACCTATATCAACCAAGGCAGGGCCAGGCTGCTGGGTGGAAAGAAGAACCCGGCCTTGTTCGTTAACCGCAGCGGCAGGCGTCTGGTGGACCGGAGGGTGCAGAGGATACTGGAGAAATACTCCGCTGTTGCCGGTATCAACAGGCGGGTCCATCCCCATATGCTGCGCCATACCTTTGCTACTCATCTCCTCGATGGTGGAGCTGACCTAAGAGTGGTGCAGCAGCTCCTGGGGCATGCTGACCTGTCCACCACCCAGATCTACACCCACGTCACCAAGAGCCAGGCGAGAAAGGTATACCTCTCCGCCCACCCGATGGCAGGGGGGAAGCAGGACAATGGGCCGGAAGGATAGACTTAACCGGTTGCTGGGGAGTTTCACCGAGCAGGATATTGATGCCATCTTTATCTCACAGCCGGAGAACAGGCGCTACCTGTCCGGTTTCGCCGGCTCCGCCGGCTATCTTTTGATTACGCCACAGAAGCAGGTCTTAGCCACCGACTTTCGCTACCTGGAACAGGCGAAAAGGCAGTCGCCTGACTATCAGGTCTTCCGGATAAACGGGCCCACGGAGGACTGGTTCCCCGAACTGGTGGACGGACCGGACATAAACCGGCTGGGGTTTGAGAGCAGGTATACCACCTTTTATCATTACCGGGAATTATCTGATATAATAAAAAAAGCGAAGCTTCCCTTTAGGCTTGTCCCTATCGACGGGCTTATCGAGTCGTTGCGTGTGATTAAAGAGCCTGAGGAGATTGAGCTGATAGCCCGGGCGGCGGCAGTCAGTGATGCTGCCTTTGCATACGCCGAGGTTATTATTGGTAACGGCATCAGTGAGCAAGAGCTAGCCTGGGAGATAGAAAAGTTTATGCGGGAGAGGGGTAGTGAACCCGTCCCCTTTGATGTTATTATCGGCTCAGGTGATAATTCAGCGGTACCCCATGCCAGGCCCTCATCACGTACTATCCGTTCCGGGGAGCCGGTAGTAATGGACTTCGGGGCCAGGATTGACGGCTACTCCAGCGACCTCAGCCGTACAGTCTGTATCGGTGGCCGGGACGAGACCTTCCGCAAGGTATATGATACCGTTCTGGGGGCGCAGCTAACCGCAATCGCAATGATTAAGGAAGGGATGAGTGGAGAGGAGGCGGACAATATGGCGAGGATAGTCATTGAAGAGGCTGGCTACGGCGAGGCCTTCGGGCATGCTCTGGGTCATGGTATAGGATTGTTGCCACATGAGGCGCCGCGCCTCGGCCAAGGTAGCGCCGAGCCGTTGACTAACGGGATGGTATTTACCATTGAACCTGGTATCTATCTCCCGGGGTGGGGGGGTGTCAGGATTGAGGATACGGTAGTAATGGAAGGCGGCAAAGTCAGGGTAATTTCAAAAGCCGGTAAGATAGGAGTCTAGAATGTTGAATGCCAGTGAGTTGAGAAAAGGGGTTACTATCGAACTGGACGACAAGCTGTACCAGGTTGTTGAGTACCAGCACGTTAAGATGAAGCGGACGGCTCTGGCTAAGGTTAAGCTCCGCGATATCCGGGATGGGCACACTATCGAACGGAGCTTTCAAAACACGGAGAAATTTGTGCGCGCCCGGCTTGAATACCGTTCGATGCAGTACCTCTATAGCGATGGTGACCTCTACCATTTTATGGATGAGGAGAACTTTGAGCAAACATCCCTGGATAGCAGCCAACTGGGTGATGCCATCAACTACTTGAAGGAAGGGATGTCCCTGCAAATATCAAATTACAAGAGTGAACTGATTGGAGTCGAGATGCCGATTACCGTTGAGCTTGAGGTGACTAGTAGTGAGCCTGGTTTCAAGGGAGACACTGCCACCGCTGGTACCAAACCGGCCACACTGGAGACCGGTATCACCATCGATGTCCCCCTGTTTATCAACCAGGGAGACACTATCAAGGTTGACACTCGTAGCGGCAGCTATCTGGAGAGGGTTAACTGAAATTGATTAAGGCTGATCTCCATGTCCATACCGAATATTCACCGGACTGTAATACCCCGTTAGCCAGGATTAT
>CAZYRA010000059.1:0-7432 GCA_964649385.1 uncultured Dehalococcoidales bacterium
ACAGAGGACGAGGGACATTCAGGAGGTTGGCCGGAACATCTCCAATCTGCAGGAACTGTTACGGGCACCGAAGTTTAGAGGCTGCTTTGGAGAGCTGCTACTGGAGAGGTTATTGGCTGATGTTCTGCCCCCAGGAGCTTACTCTCTCCAGCACAGATTTATTGATGGTCGAACAGTGGATGCCGTAGTACGGATTGGACAGAATCTAGTCCCGGTTGATTCAAAATTCCCCCTGGAAGATTTTGAGCGTATGGTCAGGGTAGAAACCGAGGAAGAACGCAAGGTCTTACGCCAGCGGTTCGTTCGTACCATTAGGAAGCACGTTGATGGCGTGAGCAAATATATACTGCCCGATGAAGGTACCTTTGACTTTGCCCTGATGTATATCCCGGCCGAGAACGTCTATTATGAAGCGATAATTCGCGACACGCAATCTACTGAAGGGAGTGACATATATTCATACTCTCTGCAGAAGCGGGTGGTGCCGGTGTCGCCAAATAGCTTCTATGCCTACCTGCAGGTTATCGTCCTCGGGCTAAAGGGACTCCGCTTTGAGACAGCGGCGCACGAAATCCTGGGCTATATCAGCCGTCTGCAGGGCGACCTCAAGGATTTTGAGCAGGACTATGAGGTAATCGGGGGACATATCCGCCACGCCGCCAGTAAGTATGATGCTGCCAGCAGAAAGCTGGACAGGTTCGAGGACAAATTGCGTCTTGATGCGGAGAGTTCTGCCGGCGAATTGCCCGAAGTAGCTGTGGACAGGCGTAGTGATGAAGCAGATGGACATTGAATCGGACAAAGGGTTTTGTTAATCTGAACAAATTTAAGTCGGGCCGGACTATCAAAAAGTCCGGCAAGCCGTTATATAGTAAAAGGATGGGAATAGATAAGCGGAGGGAAGTGAAGAGTTAAATGGATAAGGGACGTCGCCGTAGTCTATATGTCTTGCTGGGGATTGCCATCGCAGCACTTGGTGTTGGCCTGGTCTTTTTGTTTATGAAACCAGGTTGAACCTAAGTGAGAGGGGGCTGGACGGTGCCATTGAAGCCATCCGGTAGTGATACCAGGTACCCGGTCTACTTTCAGGAGGCACAAAAATGCCGATGAGGTATTCAACCAGGCACCTAGCATTACTGTTTTTGCTATCGGCACAAACATTTGCGTTGAATGTTTTGTGGCATAATGGCGTTTACGCCTTGGGTATTGTTTGTTTTGGCCCGGGGTTCTGGGGCGGGGGCGATGAGGCTGTCTTTTTCATTCTTGCTCTTTTCTTTGTACCAACCGGTTTTGCTGTGGGTGCTGTAGGTAGAGCATGGCAGTGGGCCGTTGTTGAGCCAATAGATAGAATGAGCACCAGGGGTATTCATCTACCGAATACCTGGCCCTATTTTATCCCGTTCAGTAACTATCGCTGGCTGTGGAAGTTCAGTAGAGGTATCGAGGTTATAACGGATAGGAGAATACGAGCGGCTGGAGTTTTCGCTGCCGTCTTCTTCCTTGGTATTATTGGCTTCGTTATTGTCCGGACTATCGTCCAGCGCCGATCAAACCGGGTGGCTGTGTAGAGTAACTGCAGGCAGGTCTACTCGAGATGGGGACTCGATCCCCTTTATTGACGCCCCTTCTTACCAATGTTACACTTTACTTGCTTTAAGTGAGGAGTAAGCACAGTCTGTGAAAAGGATTGGCATTCTCTGCCACCCGCTGAACAAAGCCGCCTGTCCCATGGCTGAAGAGCTGGAGAGTTTTCTGAGTGCCAGGGGCGTTTCTGTATGGGTGTGTTCCGCCTGGGAAGCCGATGAGGCAAGGGAACAACTGGATGATACCGATCTGATACTGACTGTCGGCGGCGACGGAACAATTCTACGGGCGGCCCAGGTGGTGATCTCTCATGCGATTCCAATTACCGGAGTGAACCTGGGTAAGCTGGGGTTTATGACTGAGATCAGCGTTACCGAGGCAAAGGATAAACTGGCTGCCCTGCTGGCGGGAGAGGGATGGATTGATGAGCGGGCTATGCTTGAGGCAGAGCTCAAGGCTCCGGATAGTGAGGGGGCCCCGGTACTCTACGCCTTGAATGATATGGTAATGGCACGCGGCGAAATAGCCCGTATGGTCCGTGTCGAGGCTGCTATTGATGGGAAGGCACTGACCACCTATCGGGCTGATGGGGTGATTCTAGCCACGGCCACTGGCAGCACCGGCTACTCACTATCGGCTGGTGGGCCTATCCTCCATCCCCAAGCCAGGGAATTCCTCCTGCTACCAATACTGCCGCACTTGAATCTGGCCTATACCCTGGTATTGCCGTCTTCAGTATCAGTCAGGCTACGCATTAAGGCCACTCATCCGACAACACTGAGTGTTGACGGCCATATAAACCTGTCACTTCCCAGTGGCACTACGCTTGAAGTGAAGCAGAGCGAGAAGAAGACTCGATTCTTGAGGGTCCATCCTAAGTCATCTTTCTATGGCTCTCTGGAGCAAAGACTGAAAGGGAAAAAGTAGGTGGTAAAGATGATAAAGATAGAAAGAGCCACAATTAGAGATGTCACCCAGATACACCGGTTGATTAACTATTTCGCCGGTAAAGGGAAGATGCTGGCCCGCTCCTTAAGCGAGATATACGAAAACGTCAGGGACTACCAGGTGGTCAGAGATGGTGAGCAGGTGATTGCCTGCGTCGCCCTGCACGTTATGTGGGCGGATCTGGCTGAGATAAAGTCACTAGCGGTAGCCGAGAGTAGCCAGAAACAGGGGATTGGTGAACAGCTCATCCAGGCTTGTCTCACGGAAGCCGGGGGGCTCGACCTGAGCACCATTTTCTGCCTGACCTATAAACCGGAGCTCTTTGAGCGGGCTGGCTTTTCCCAGATAGATAAAATGGAGCTCCCCCATAAGGTCTGGACGGAATGCTACCGCTGCCCCAAATTTCCCAATTGCGACGAAGTAGCTCTTATCTATCACACGGGGGGCCAACTTGGCTGAGGAGAGAACGCTATCCAGTCATCTCATCTATGAAGGGCAGGCGCTCAAGTTACGAATTGATGAGGTAGAGACACCGGACGGAAGAGAGACCAGGCGAGAGATTGTCGAGCATAACGATTGTGTCGCTATTATTGCAGTTGACGGCGATAGTGTGCTGCTGGTAAGGCAGTTCCGTAAACCGGTGGAGCAGGATCTCCTGGAGATACCAGCTGGCGGCATTGACCCCGGTGAGAGCCCGGAGGCTGCCGTCAGCCGTGAGTTGCGTGAGGAAACGGGCTACCTGCCTCAAAAAGTGACTAGGCTGGGTGGCTTCTATGCTGTGCCTGGTTACGGTACGGAATACCTCTACCTTTATCTGGCGACTGACCTTACTCCCAGCCGGCTGTTTGCTGAGGATACCGATAGCATCAGTGTGATCCGGGTGCCGATCAGCCAGATTCTTGAGCTTATCGCCTCAAACAGTATCTGTGATGCCAAGAGCATCGCCGGGCTGCTTACCTTCCTGGAGTATCGGAGGCAAAGTAATGGCTAGCTAACTGAGCTTGTCGGAGAGCTTTCGTCCGCCGATAAGGTGCATGTGGAGGTGGGGTACCAGTTGCCCTCCCCACTCGCCGCAGTTTACCACCAGGCGATACCCTTTCTCCGAGACGCCTTCGCTTTTGGCCAGACGACTGGCGGTACTAGCCATATGTCCGATGAGAGACGCCTCACCTTCGGATAGGTGAGCCAAGGAAAGGATGTGCCTTCTGGAAATGATAAGCAGGTGGACTGGCGCCTGGGGGGCAATATCACGGAAGGCAATTAATTCCTCATCCTGATAGAGGATTTCGGTAGGCACTCTACCGGCTGCAATTTGACAGAAGATACACTCTATTTCCCCATTCTTCCCCGTTTTGTCCCCTCCCTAATGATCTATTCCGCCGTTATCTTACCCGCTTTTACCTTGGCAATCAGCTCATCCTCGCGCTTGATGTCCTCCATCGTCTTTAGCCTTAATTCAGGGGGTGGGGTCTCCAGGCCGAACTTCCATTTCAGGAAACGTAGTCCGGTGATAGGGTAGAGTGCGGATATCAGTACGTCACCGATGTCCTCGGTAAAATCCTTTACCATCTCTCTGGCTTTATCCAGTTCAGGCTCAAGCACATCAGCAGCGCGGCAGGTAATCGGGGTCTTGCCCCGTTTATAGTGCTTCAGGACTATCCCCTGTACTTCAGGGTCAATGGGGGCCGGTGGTTTACCATAAAGTCCATAAACGTAGTCCTGCACCTGGGTTGATACCAGCTTGTATCTACCGACGAGAACATTTTGGACAGCCTGTACCCCAACAATCTGGCTGGTAGGGGTCACCAGGGGTGGGTAGCCCAGCTCCTTTCGCACCCGTGGTATCTCTTCATATACTTCATCCAGCCTGTGAAGGACGCCACTCTCTCGCAACTGGAGACCAGATTGGATATCATCCCACCGGGAATCTGGTGCATCAGTACGCTGGTATCAATAACCGCTGTTCGGGTGGTAGCCATGAAGTCACGGTACTTGGGTGCTATCGACTCGATGTACTCCCCAAGCTTGAATAGATGGGTTAAATCGAGGCCGGTGTCTCTGGGAGTCCCTTGCAGGGCAACCAGGATGGGCTCGATAGCCGGGTGAGATGAGCGCAGGGCAAACGGAGCCAGGGTAGTATCAATAATGTCCACTCCGGCTTCGATAGCCTTGAGACAACTCATCGAGGCCATACCGCTGGTGTAGTGAGTGTGAAGCTGTACCGGTATTTTTAATACTTCCTTAAGGGCTTTAATCAGCCTATAGGCATCATCGGGGGCGATAAGACCCGCCATATCCTTGATACACAGACTATCGGCCCCCATATCCTGCATAATGAGAGCTTTATTGATATAATAAGCGAGGTTGTATACCGGCCCCCCCATCTTGCGCTCGGTAAGCGAGTAGCATATCGAGAGCTGGGCATGCTTGCCACTCTCTTTAATTGCTTTCAGGCAAGTCTCGAAGTTGCGTTCATCATTTAGGGCATCAAATACCCTGAAGATATCGATGCCTACCCGAGCGGCGTGATGGACAAAGGCGGTAACTACATCATCGGCATAGTGACGGTAACCAACCAGATTCTGTCCCCTGAGCAGCATCTGCAGCGGTGTATCTGGCATCAGCTTCTTCAGGATACGCGGCCTCTGCCAGGGGTCCTCGTTAAGAAACCTGGTAGCGACATCAAAGGTAGCGCCGCCCCAAACCTCCATCGAGTAGAAGCCAGCCTTGTTCATCTCTTCGGCGATGTTCACCATATCCTCGGTCCGCATTCGCGTGGCCAATAAAGATTGGTGTCCGTCACGAAAGGTAAGGTCGGTGATTTTTAGAGGGCTCTCTATCATTTTCACTTTGGCTGCTCCATTTATGGAGTATTTAGTTTTGTAACACTTATTATACAGGTTAGCCAATTTTATGGAAAGTGTTTAGGGAATGATAAACAGGCTTTCCTGATTATCCCGAATGTTTCTTTCTGGGTATATTTAATAAGTGACTAAAATAGTGATAGAATGAGAGCGGTTGTGATAAATCCCCGGTCTTGCGATGGACTGGTTCTGGTGTGTTTAGTGGTTTGTTTCCGCTATTTTATTTATCGGAGTGGTACTAAATGGTGACCAATCCTGTAGAGGTATATCTCAGTCTAGGCTCTAATATGGGTAACCGGCAGGAGAACCTGGAGAAGGCGCTTGATTTCCTGTCGCAGAGGCTGCGGGTAGCCGGGGTTTCCTCCATGTATGATACCGAGCCGGTGGGTAACGCTAATCAGTCTCGCTTTCTCAACCTGGCCTGCCAGGTCCATACCAGACTAGAACCAGCGGCTTTACTTGCCCTGGCTAAGGGGATTGAGAGCAAGATGGGCAGGGTGTTCGGTAAGGTTAATGCCCCCCGCCCCATTGATATCGACATCCTCATTTATGGTGACCGGGTTATGGAGACCCCGGATCTGGTTATCCCCCACCCCAGGATGATGGAAAGGGCCTTCGTCCTGGTGCCTCTCGTAGAGATTGCCCCTGACTTAATACACCCGGCAAATGGCAAGACGGTTAAAGAGCTGTTGGGTAATTTGACTGAGATACAGGGCATACTTAAGTGGGAGAGTGATTAAGGAGGGAAAATGTATCAGGTATCTATCGAGCAGCATTTTGACGCCGCCCATTTCCTGCGGGGGTATCAGGGTAAGTGTGAGGCACTGCACGGGCATCGTTTCCGGGCTGTGGTCAAGGTAGAGGCTTCCAGGATTGATGAGGTGGGCATGGCATACGATTTTGCCAAGCTAAAAAGGCACCTGAGAGATATTCTATCCCGGTTTGACCATACCTGCCTGAATGACGTGCCACCATTCGATGAAATAAACCCGTCCTCAGAGAATATCGCCCGCACCATTTATAATGAGCTTAAGCCGAAGCTGACGGGGACACCGGTGGTCCTTACCAGCGTTGAGGTGTGGGAATCACCCGAGAGCAGGGTAGCCTATATTCCCGATTAGGGATGCTTATCCGGCGGTAGAAGGTTGGGGATTGTCTCCAGGATGGGATAACGCACTTCACACCTCCGGCAGTACAGCGAGCCGGTCACTATCTCTTGCTCGTCCTCTTCCTCTACATTGAGCTCAAGCTCCCCTTTGCACACTGGGCAGACCAAGATATCCATAAGCTCTTTCTTCATAACCGGATTATACCACAATAGCCTTTAGCCTATATGGCAGGGTGGTGAGGTATTTTTGACACAATAGATAACCTTAGCATAGTATTTCACCAAGCAGTGAGTATGGTTAGTGAGATGTAGAACTGAAAAACCGAGATACGGGTAGTATATATGCTCCGCAGGAGGGATTTGTGATGCGAAGATTGAGCCAGGCCGACATTTCGGGCTTCAAGGTAGACCCGGAGCGTGTATGGTGTATGGCCGGGTACTCTGACCCGAGCCGAGTCCGGCCGATTATGCAGAAGGCCTTTGAGCAGGCATGGGAGATCGGGCCGTCCCTTCTGGAGCCAGCAGCGTGTTACGACACGTTCCCGATAACGGGAGTGACTTCTTATTCCGTGACAATCGACGGCGATGTTTCCTTTCAGAGCCGGGACCTGGCGGAGCACTTTCGAGAGGCAAGAGAGATGACCATTCTTATCGTCACCATCGGCCCGCGCCTGGAAAAGCAGGTGGAAAAGCTCTTTGAGGAAAGAAATTCCGGCGTGGGTTGTATCCTCGATTTACTAGGCTCGGCGGCGGTGGACAAGGTAGCCTACCGGGTGAGAGACCTCATTCAGAAAGACGCTTTAGCTAAGGGTTATCGAGCAATGAGCCGTGGATACTGCATCGGTAAGACCTGTCCAGCCTATACAGACTGTGGTGGGGTGGTGGCCTACTGGTGGAGCCCGGGTTATGGTGATATGGAGACGCGGGA
>CAZYRA010000060.1:0-7214 GCA_964649385.1 uncultured Dehalococcoidales bacterium
TGGCGCTGTTCTCCCAGGTCAAGGCGGCCGCTCTCATCGGCATCCAGAACTAATTTTAAGGAGGTAAAGAGAAATGGCACTGACAGATCCAGGTTCGGGAAGAACTACTCTTGACAGTGGGAGGGGCACCCAGCCCCAGAAGGTTACCCTGGCTGAGGCATGCAAGGCCGGCGATGTCCTCGGCTACAGCTCGGGATGGAAGAGGGCGCTGGCCACCGTCGGCACTGCCATCCAGGGCAGAGTGGTCGCCTTAAGGGACGGCGCAACCGGGGAAGAGGTGCCCGTCTCCGCCAACCCCGTTATCGGCGGCTACTCCGGGGCAACCCCCGGCGGTTATGTCTATGTCGCCGAGGGGACGAGCAACGGTGAGGTTACCGAGACCGCTCCATCCACCTCCGGTGACTGCAACACCATCATCGGCATCGCCCTCTCCGCAACCAGTGTGATGTTCTTCCTGAACAGCCGTGCCGACTCAACGGCGTAAAAGCCTTAGCGGGGAGGAGGGGGGGATAAAGGGGGTGAGGTAGAAAGGAGAAAACTATGGAAGAACCCTTTGATGAATCGGGAAGACCCAAGTCGGGCTACAGTGGCAGTGTCTACGTTAACTCTGATACCGCCGCTAGTGATGCCGCCCGCCGCTTCGCCGCTACGGAGAAGAAGCTCCGTGACGTCATCGTCAAGGTGGAGGATAACGACCAGCTCTTTGGTACCGCTGCCGGACAGACCTTTCCCGTAGCCGCCGGTGAGTGGATGGGCTTCACCAAGGTCGATGTGAGCGCTCTCTACTTCAAGAACAAGACCGCCGGACAAAACGGCACGGCGCATATTATCGGTGTGGAGGACTAGCGATGGGGTTTCTATCGAATGTAATCGCCAGGCTTGCTGAGCACACTGCCGACCTGGACGCTCATACCTATAACCAGCAACAAGTTATAAGGACTGGCGAATACTATGGGGGTGGTTGTGGATGTTGCCAAAGTTGGACTTGCCAGCTTGCCGCCAACAGGCTATACGGAATACCTTTCATTGCAGCCAGGGCTATGAGTGTAGACAGGATAGCGGTTTATATTAACGTCCTGGCGGCTGGTAAATCGGCAAGGTTGGGGCTGTATAGAAATGGGACTAATAATAATCCCGGGGCGTTAGTTGTAGACGGCGGTGAAGTTTCCGTTGCTACTACAGGGCTTAAAACGGTGGTAATAGACGAAGCTCTCACTAAAGGTTTGTATTGGATGGCTATTGTATCGGATGGTGTACCTACTCCCTACGGGTATGCACAATATGGCAGCACCATTCCGTCAATATCAACAATGAGTAATGGCAGGGACTATGAGATAGGCTGGTATGTAGCTCACACTTACGGTGCATTACCAGACCCGTTTGGGGCGGCTACAAAACACGCTTATATAACAATCCCCGGAGTATCACTAAGAGTAGCCAGTATGGACTAGGGGGTAGATATGGAAACAAGGTATGTTGAAGTTTACAAAGACGGCAAGCTGATGAAGCAAGAGCCTTATGAGGTCAGCGATGCGGAGATGGAGGAGGAGGCGCGGGGGGCGAAGATTAAGGAGCTGGTGGATAAGCCGGTACGGACTAACGCCGAGAATACCCGGCTCATTGATTTGCTGGCGGCCAAACAAGGTTTTAGCCTGCCGGCAGGCAAGAATGTCAGGATAGGATGACATAATGACAGGAAGGAAATAATTATGACTCTTGGTGAGATGATAACCCGGGTCAGGCGGGAGCTTAAGGACGAGTCGAGTGTCCTGTGGAGCGATGATGAACTCACCCGCCACATCGACCGCGCCGTCGCCGAGCTCTCCGAGGCAATTCCCCTGGAGCAGAAGGCGACTATTGCTACCACCGCCGACTCCCGGCAGGTTGATATCTCCAGCTTAAGCGACAGGGTGATGGTCGAGGCTGTCGAGTACCCGGTGGACGAGTTCACCAAGATATACCAGCGCTTCGCTCTCTGGGCGGATACGCTTACCTTGCTGGGGAGCGAGGTCCCTGACGGTTCCGACTGCTATCTCTACTATGGCAGGCTCCATACCCTGGATGCGGTAACCTCGACTGTCCCTGCTAAGTGTGAGGACATGGTCGCCGCCGGGGCTGCCGGCTACGCCGCTTTAGCGTGGGGCGTCTATGCGGTAAACAGGGTCAATGTGGGTGGGGTGGCTACCCCACGGGAGTACTGCATCTGGGGCAAGGAGAGGCTGCGCTTCTTCTCCCAGGAGGTAAAGAAGCTGGGCAGAAAGAGTCGGGTGCGTACCCGCTCACTCTACAAGCCCGGCTACCCGCCGGTATCGAAGACCACCGACTACGGTCCGTAAAAAGAGGGAGAGGTATAAATGAAAGAAGAGCTTATCCGCAGTATTGTCCGCCCCTTCATTGCTGTGTTCCTGATTGTCATCTGGAGCGCTATGCAGGCAGGTGAACCGTTATGAGAACACTACCGGCAGCATTAATGGCAGCGCAGCAGGAAGCCAGCGTAAGTCCCCTGGCCGGGATTACCCTGACCCACGGCGTTGAGGCGGTCGTCCTGGGGACATCCCTGATTCTCTCTATCAAGCATACCGAGGACCCCTATACCCACAAAGCGGAGGCTGTCCTGGATAACAGCGGCGGCGACTTTACCGGTAACGACTATAAGGGCTGGCAGGCCGTTATCAGCTACGGTGCCGTTACCCACTCCGGGGATGAGTACTCCGATACCACTCCCTTATGGGTCATTGCCCAGGAGCTTTGCTCCGCCCGCGGTAAACTCGTCTGCCGCCTCTTAATGTCCGGCATCCCCGATATGCTCGCCGAGGACAGGGCATCCGGGGCGTATATGCCCGCCGATACTGACATTAAGACGGTCAAGGACCTGGTGCGTGAAATCCTGGGTGATAGCGGGGTGACCATGCTCACCTGCTTCAACCACTGCCAGCCGTACGGTGTCGATTTCGATAGCGAGGACAGCCTCATCGACAGCTACCAGCCCAAAGATGGTCTTCGCATCTATATGAACGGCTCCCGCCTATCGGCCTTAAAGCGCCTGCTCGACTATACCGGCTGCGTGATGCGCTTCGGCGGGGACGGTAATGTTCATATCCTTCAGCCGGTTACCGGCGGTACAGTCTATGACTACGAGTACAGCCTGGCCAACGGACACACCTTCTTCTCCAAGGCGTACCGCAACAGCCTGGTTATCCCCAACTATGTTATTGCCAGGTCTCACCCGGGTGACAGCCCGCAGTACTCCGGCTGTGCCAGCGACAGCGAAAGTATCAGCGCCTTTCGGGAGATGCGCTATCAGAAGTACGCCTGCCTTGCCAGCGATGCCCAGGCGGTTATCATTGCCGCCGCCCTCCTGGCCAAGTTCCAGCTTGAGGCGCAGAAGGGAGAAGCGGATGTTCCGATGAACTGCGGTGCCGAGCTATTCGACTACGTCAAGGTCACCGATGAGCGGGAGAGTGACTACCGGGCCGGCAATATCGGCTCGTTAATCAGGAAGTACTCACCGGGCAGGTACACGATGGAATTCTCCTTCGGCGGTTGGCTCAGCGTAAGGAAGCTCTTCAGCCAGGTCGAGGTCTTGAGCGACGTCGGCCTCGACTTATACCGCCTCGGTGTCAAGAACCTCTATGCCGAGCGCATCCAGGCCGGGGATATCGATGTCGATGAGCTCTCTGCTATCTCGGCTGATATAGGTACTATTACCGCGGGCTTAATCAAGGGGGTTACCTTTCGCATCTACGGCGATAAGCTTGAGATTTACAAGTCGGACGGGGTGACCCTAAGAGGCTGCCTGGAGGGCATTATCGGCGGCGTTGCCCTGCGCTCCGTGGACGGCGGTGATGTTACCCTGGACTCTTCCGATGACATTAACCTGGATCCTGCTAGCGGTGGCAAGGTCAGGGTCAATGAGGATATGAGAATAAATACCGGCTGCGCTATCGAAGCGGTTAGCGACCTCGAGCTCGACCCGGACGGCCTTGACGTTATTCCTTCGGTGACTACCTATGACCTGGGCAACGCCACCTACTACTGGGATAACATCGAATACTCCGACCTTATCGACCGGACACCGTCCCCCCACTTTATTCCTGATGCCTTGCTCAAGCTGAAGGCGCTTACCACTCACCCCACGGTGAAGAAGCGTAAGGGGCACCCGGACAGGCAAATCGAGACCTTTGAGCGGAGCAGCCTGCCGCCCGAGGTCATCGTACCGGTCACGCAGTACGATAGGGACCGAGCGGATGCTATACACAGCGCTCATCTGGAACGCCTCCAGGCCCTCAAGAGCGCCCGGGAGAGGTGTCGGGCAAAGCTGGCCGACCCTTCCTTTGCCGGGGACAGGCAGCGGCTTACCGTAAAGCTGGAGGAGATTAACGCCTCCATCCTGAAGATGGAGGGGAGAACTGCCCAGGCGCCCCAGCCCCAGCCGGGTATCAGTATGAACGCTACTATCGGATTGCTTATTTCGGCGGTAAGGGAACTGACCGGAAGGGTGGAGGCACTTGAGGCTAAACTACCGTAGTAACTCTAGCGTGACGCTAAGGGGTTTTTCTGATTCACTGACACTTAATAAGGTTCTGTCGGGTAGTTGGGATGCTGCTGAAATAGCAGCATACAGGTAAGGTGGTTACCAGGACTTCGGCTGGGCTGCGCCGATTAGCCCGGTGATATCTGCTATGCCTTCCTTGTCCATAAACCCCTCTATTCCTTCCAGTACCTCGATGGGGGCCTGTGGATTGCTCAGGCTGGCTGTTCCTACCTGGACGGCGCTGGCTCCCGCTATCAGGAATTCCAGGGCGTCACCGGCAGTAGCAATACCGCCGCAGCCGACTACCGGTATGTCTACGGCGCCGGCTACCTGATAGACCATGTATAGTGCCACCGGTTTCACGGCCGGTCCGGATAGTCCGCCGCTTATATTGCCCAGCAGGGGGCGGCGCCGGGTAGTGTCAATCGCCATTCCATTGATGGTATTGATCAGGGATATGGCATCAGCCCCGGCACGGGCAACCGCTATGGCGACTTTGGTAATATCCCCGGTATTCGGGGTCAGCTTGACCAGCACCGGTAGAGAGGTGGCTGCCTTAACTGCAGTGGTTACCCTGGCGGCTGATTCGGGAGTGGCACCGAATTCGGCGCCGCCTGTCTTGATGTTGGGGCAGCTGATATTGACCTCAAGGGCACTGATTCCGGCTACCCCGTCCAGCCTACCGGCCAGCCGGGCATATTCGTCAATGGTCTCCCCGGCAATATTAACGATGACCGGCACCTGCCAGCCCGCCCAGACCGGCGCTTTCTCTTCAATCAGGGCTTCGGCGCCGATATTCTGCAGGCCGATGGCATTAAGCACGCCGCAGGCGGTCTCGGCTATTCTGGGTTGCGGATTGCCCTCCCTTGGCTTGATGGTAGTCCCCTTACTGACAATAGCTCCCAGCCTCTGTATATCAAACAGGTGGCTGTATTCGGTGCCGTAGCCGAAGGTACCCGAGGCGGTCATCACCGGATTGCCTAGCAGCAGGCCCGCCGGGTGTCTGGGGGCTAACTCAACGGAAAGATTCGTAGGCAACTCCTTAAGGTAGTTTAGTAATGGTCCCAGCCACATTGAAGAAGAACCGCTCACCGAACTCCTGTGCCATAGTGCTGGCTGCGGGCAGGCCGGTACAGTGGGATACGCCCAGTCTCTCAACGCCCAGTTCCTTCAGGGCGTTAATGGTCAGCCGTACCCGTTCCTTGGGGGCATTGATAAGGTGGCAGCCGCCCAGCACCGTGTGGACTTTCTTCACTCCGGTGAGCTGTTGGGCATGGTAGATGGTATTAATGATGCCGCGGTGGGCACAGCCCAGGATGACAACCAGCCCTGCTTCGGTTTTTATAATCAATGCCTGGTCGTCAAGAAGCTTGTCCGGCTGCAAACCGCCGGCTCCTTTTACCTGCAGGTTGGTTGCTATCTCTTCAAAATCGGTGACCATCGGAATTTCTCCGCTGGTTATTATACCGTCGGTTATCCTGGTTGGTTCCGTCCTTAGCTTGAAGCAGGCGCCCAGGCTTTCCAACTCCTCCCGCTGGTAGGGGATACCGATATAGCGGTCGGCCTGGCCCTGGCGGCAGGCATATTTCGCTGCCCATATATCGGGGTGGGCTATTATGTCTATCCTTTTCCTCATCCTGTGCAGGACCGGGCGCAGGCCGCCGGTATGGTCGTAATGGCCATGACTTAGAATGACCTTATCGATTTTACTGAGGTCGATACCGAGGATATCGGCATTATGGACGGCTGAGATGCTCTGCCCGCAGTCAAGGAGCAGGCTTAAGCCTTCGGTCTCTACCAGGATGCTTAAGCCCCATTCACCGAGAAAATTACCCAGGCCGGCAGTATTCTCACTCAGGGTCGTAATCTGAATTTTCATCACCTACCTCGACGGCTGGAGTATCTAGATTATATGTTATGTGTGCTGGTGTGGCAACTGCTTCCTGGTGAATAGCAGGGGAAAGACAATGTCGCTTGAGCAGCAGGGGATCCAGACAGCAAGGAATAAAAACAGGAAGATGATCATAAATGTGGCCAGGTCTGCTGTTTTCCCCAGTGCCATGATGATGTGGAATAGTGATGCCCAGGTGCTTATTAGTACATGCCCGAAGTGCGGTAGTCTGGTGATGGGCTTCCAGTAGCCGATGGCGACACCAATTATGGCAGCTGCGTTCACTATATGCCATTCTTCAATGAAGCCGATGTGGATACCCCGGTTGGGCAGGTTAAGGAGTATCTCGCCGAGGTAAGGGATTACTGAGTCACTTAGTGTGGCTACGCCGATTGAACCGAAGTAGCCAATGAGAATTATCACCCAGAGCTTGCCGTTGCCATGCTTTTTATACATAGCAGTAGTCACGATTGCGCTTAAGGTAATGTGGAGCGGGTGTAGTATATAGAATACGGTGTGGGAAACCTGTGATACCTGGGGGAGTATATTGCCGAAGAGTATTATCAGCATAATAACGACGCCGGTAACAGCGCCAAGAGCAGTGAAGGGAGCGTGATTTTTCAGTTCGCTGATTATCAGTTTAAGCATCTTCCGTATCGCCTGTTGAAGAGCTTCTTCAACAAAATATTTTGAGGTAGATATTGGCCTCAGTGTGTCCGGGGAAAGCTACGCCGGGGCTGTCTTTTGGCAGGACGGGCAGCGTCCCGATAGCTCAAGAAGGTGCCCTTT
>CAZYRA010000061.1:0-7173 GCA_964649385.1 uncultured Dehalococcoidales bacterium
ATGTGGCAGCCCGGGGATTGGACATTGACGATATTTCACACGTGTTCAACTATGATTTGCCTGAGGACCCGGAATTGTATGTGCATCGTGTTGGGCGGACGGGGAGAGCTGGCAAAACAGGCATTGCCATTTCGCTGCTGACAGCGAAGGAACAGTGGCACTTGCATCGGATAGAAGGATTTACTAAACAGGCCATCACCCGGATGCAAATTCCAACAGTTGGGGAAATCGAGGAACATAGGGAAGCGCGGCTACTGGAACAGATGATGGTATGTTTGCAGCACGGTCATTGTCAGAAGGAGTTGCAGATGGGCATCCGACTGGTAGAAATGGGACACGATCCGCTTCAGGTTGCTGCAATAGCCCTTAAAATAGCCCGGGGAGAGGAGAAGCAGCGCCCTATTGCGCAGGTTAGCGAAGTACAGGAAGGGCGGTTCCAAAAAGCCCGGCGTGAGATCAAACGCGGTAAGAAAGAGCACGGTCGTAACGGTGCCAATGGTTCTTGTGAAAAGGGAATGGTGCGGCTGACTCTTAGCGCGGGAAAATCCCATGGTGCACGGCCTGCTGATATCGTGGGCACGATAGCCTACCATGCAAATTTCCCCGGTAATACCATTGGCGCTATAAATATTCTTGATAAACATACACTGGTTGATGTACCGCAACAGTATGTGGCGCAAACATTGGCCAAAGCTGGCAAATACCGAATCCGCAAAAGTGCTGTTACGTTGGAGCTCGCATGAACAGCCATCTGGTTCGATTTGACGGACTGGGCCCTTTTTTCGGGGAGCAGATTAGTCGTACTACGTTCTCAAACCCCTATTTTTAACAAACCCGCCTTTCCAGCTATAATGATAGGGGGTAGGAGAAATACATGCTCAGTGCCACCGGCATCTCCAAGTTTTATAACAACTGTGAGCTTTTCACCGGGGTAAGTTTCAACGTTGGCATGAGCGACCGCATTGCGGTCATCGGCAGGAATGGTAGCGGCAAGACCACTCTTTTTGAAATCATCGCCGGTAACACAACGCCGGATTCCGGCAGCGTATCACTGCGGAGCGGCACCACCATCGGCTATCTTCGCCAGGACATCAGGCCATCGTCTAATCACAAGTTGCTGGAAGAAGTTTCCCGCTCATCTGATACCATCAACAACCTCGCGCATAAAATTCGCCTCCTGCAGGAAGATCTCGCCGAGGAAAAGGACCAGGAAACCGTCAGTGGATTGCTTAATGAACTGGGTGAGCTTCAGGACCTCTACGAGTCGAAGGGGGGCTACGATTCCGAGCACGAGGCAACAATGATCCTCTCCGGACTGGGTTTCGCCGAATCAGATTTCGGACGTGCGCTATCCGAGTTCAGCGGCGGCTGGCAGACACGTATCGAGCTGGCCAGGCTCTTGTTTCTTAACCCGGATATCTTGTTGCTTGATGAGCCGACGAACCATCTTGACCTAGAAACGCAGCGCTGGTTCGAGAGCTACTTGAAACGCTATCACGGCGCTGTTCTCGTCACTTCGCACGACCGTGCTTTTCTCAACAATGTCGTCCGTAAAATCATTTCCATCGAGGCCGACGATGTCATCTTCTACCACGGCGACTACGATAGCTATGTTCTTGCCCGGCAGGAGGATATCAAGACACGGCGAGCCTCTGCCCGGCGGCAAGAGCTTAACATCAGCCGGGAGATGCGCTTTATCGAGCGCTTCCGCGCCAAGGCCACCAAGGCTACTCAGGTACAGAGCCGCATCAAGAAGCTGGAAAAAATCGAACGGATCACGGTTCCCCACTCGACAAAGCGGATTCATTTCAATTTTCCGCAGCCTCCGAGGAGCGGCCACGCCGTAATCGAGCTCAAGCAAGTTGGCAAGTCGTATGGCGAAAATGTCGTCTACCGCGAACTTAACCTGGTACTGGAGCGAGGCGATCGTGCTGCCATCATCGGAGTAAACGGGGCGGGTAAGACGACTCTCCTGAGGATGCTGGCGGGTGTCCTGCCATTTGAGAGAGGGAAACGTGTTCTAGGCCATAACGTCACTACCGCCTACTTCGCACAGTATTACATTGAATCTCTCAATCCGCGCAACACGATCATCGAAGAGCTTCGGAGCATGGCACCGGACGAGCCCGAGCAATATTTGCGTGGACTACTTGGGGCCTTTCTTTTTAGTGGTGACGAGGTCACAAAAAACATTTCCGTGCTCTCCGGTGGGGAAAAGACACGGGTTGCTATTGCCAGGATGCTCACCAGACCGGCTAATTTTCTTCTTCTCGACGAGCCAACCAATCACCTGGATATTCCGTCCCGCGAGATTTTAACCGATGCGCTGGATGCTTACAAAGGTACTATTTGTTTCATCACCCATGATCGTACGCTCGTCCGAGAAGTCGCCAATAAAATCATCGAGGTACGGGATGGAGGGGTAAAAGTATTCCTGGGTAATTACGACGATTATCTCTACCAGAGTGAAGCCACCGTCGCAAAAATAACCGCGACAGAAACTCTGCGTGACCTCCAGCAGTCTGGCCGTCCTTCAAGCGCCCTAAAAAACCGCCAGCGTAAGGCGCTTGAAGGCAATCTCAGGAACGAACACTACCGTGCCATGGCGTCGGTAAACAAACGTATAGCAGAAATCGAACAGGAATCCGCATCGGCTGCGGAGCGAATCAAAGAAATTGAGATTATGATAGCCGACCCTTCACACTATGAAGACTCTAAGAACGTTGTGGCCGTGAACCGTGAATACTTGGCGTTGCGAGAACGGGTAGTGGAGCTAACCACCGAATGGGACGTTCTTACCACCGAGGCAGAGCGGATAAAGCGAGATTTCCTCCGGCCGAAGGAAGCCTTGTGAGAATTAAGTAGCCGTCAATGGGGATATAAGTTAATGATTGAAACTCATGACATGCTCATTCCCAACCAGTTGGGAGTGTACTCCACAAGACTATTGCCCCATTTCTGGCATCTACATTGAAGTGACTATTGATTGGGGTATTTGTCAAGTCTATCATACGATAGCAAAATGCACTTCGGGCCACATTTCAAGTTGTTGTCGGATGGTAATCATAAGTATAATAGTCTGTCTAATGAACCATACTATTGGGAGTAAAAGAAAATGATGAAGAAGGTACTGGGTATTGGGGGTAGCCCTCGCAAGGGAGGTAACTCGGACATATTGCTCAAACATATCATCAAGGGAGTAAGTAGTGAAGGTGTTGCCACCAAGGAAATACAACTCAGGGACTATCAATTTCAAGCTTGCATTGGTTGTGAGCAATGTCGTAAGAACAAGCATTGCACAGGGCTTCAAGATGGAATGCAACTGATATACCCGGAAGTCTCCGAAGCCGTTGGACTGGTCCTGGTCTCCCCGATATACAACTACAATGTCACCGCACTAATTAAGGCATTTATAGACCGACTGTATTGCTTCTATAACTTTACCGATGAGCGTCCGGGACCTTGGTCCAGCCAATTAGCCGACCAAGGCCGAAAAGCAGTAATCATTGCCGTTGGTGAACAAACTAATCCCGAGGAAGGCGGCATGGACCTGGCATTAAAAGCTATGCGCCTCCCTGTTGAGGCGCTGGGCTATGAAATTATTGATGAAATGCCGGTTCTTGGCACCTTTCATAAAGGCATAGTGAAGAAGCACCCGGAAAAGCTTGAGAAGGCCGAGAGCCTGGGCAGGCTACTAGCCTCCAGACTGTCGCACACCAGGGAAATTCACTAATTACGGCTGCCTGTTCCTATTCACTGTCAGCAATTTCTGGCATTTCAATGCAGCAGCTACGGACTGGGCATTAATTAAATTTTCAATAATAACAAGCCCAAATTGGGAAAGCTGTCCAGATTTTCCCCAAATGAACTTCTGGTTTCGAGCCTGGTATTTGGAAGACTAAACCCAGCCGCGTAGCTTCATTGCTTCTACCACACGTTCAATTGCACGTATGTACGCTGCCTGCCGCATGTTTACGTTGTATTCCCGGCTGGTATTTAAAACGGAATGGTACGCTGCGGTCATCTTCTTATCCAGATGTTCACGAACTGCATTTTCATCCCAGAAGTACATATAGAAATTCTGAACCATCTCAAAGTAAGAAACTGTCACGCCACCGGCGTTACAAAGGAAGTCGGGTATTACATGAACCCCGTTTTTGAATAGAATATCATCGGCCTCGGGTGTGGTCGGCCCGTTAGCTAACTCTGCAATAATTCTGGCCTTAATATTTGAAGCATTCTTTTCGGTAATCACATTCTCAATAGCGGCTGGTATAAGTATATCCACGTCAAGCTCTAAAAGTTCTTTTTGTGAAATACGTTCCATACCAGACAAGTTGCATACCGAATTAGTCTCAACTTTACAGGTATAAGCGGCTTCCGGGTCAATCCCAGTTTGGCAGCATACACCTCCTTTACTGTCACACACAGCTACTATTTTGGATCCAAAAAGCTCCTTGCAAAGCAGGGCAGCGTAATACCCGGCATTCCCGTATCCCTGTATAGCAATTGTAGCCTTGCTCAGGTCAATACCAATTGTCTTGGCAGCTTCACGAATGGTACACATTCCGCCGCGAGCTGTCGCATCTCCTCTTCCAGGAGAGCCACCGATTGACAGGGGCTTGCCAGTAATAACCCCGAATTGTTGTTTCCCCATAATGACAGAATATTCATCCATCATCCACGCCATGGTTTGCGGGGTGGTATAAACGTCAGGAGCAGGCACATCTCTTTCTGGCCCAATGAACTGGAATATGTTCCTAATATATGACCTACTTAGACGTTCTAGTTCACCTGTAGACATTTCCTTGGGGTTGCAGATGACCCCGCCTTTTGCTCCTCCTAGCGGTAAGTCGAGTAAAGCACACTTCCATGTCATCCAGGCAGACAATGCGCGAACGGTATCGATCGTTTCGTCGGGATGGAATCTAATGCCTCCCTTTGTTATACCCCTGGCATCATTATATTGCACCCTAAACCCCTGGAATATCTTGGTAGAGCCATCATCCATACGCACAGGTAGCGATACATGGAGTTCTCGCATCGGAGTTTTAAGCATTGCTGTTACGTCCGGAGATAAGTCTAGAATTTCCGCACACTTGTCTACCTGTTGCTTCACGATATTAAATGGATTGATCATTTCCAATTCCTTTCCTCCTCCTAGAGTTATATTTTATATTACTGAGGCAGTGCAATATCTTCTTTGCAGTGCGTAAGCCACCCAACCCAATAGTGAGATGGGTAATAGCAAAATTAGTTGTTTACCGCTACCCCCTTCTTCTTAAGATACGCCTTAGCCTCTGCTATCGATATTTCGCCGAAATGGAAGATTGATGCTGCCAGTACAGCCGAGGCTTTACCGATTGTCACCGCCTGGTAGAGGTGTTCCATGGTTCCGGCACCGCCGGAGGCGGTGACCGGGATGGCGACGGCTTCGGCGACGGCCCTGGTCATTTCCAGGTCATAGCCGGCCTTTGTACCATCGGCATCTTTACTAGTTAACAGGATCTGCCCGGCACCTAACTGCTCTACACGCTTGGCCCAGTCAACGATATCAATACCGGTAGACTCATCACCGCTTTTGACCACCACCTCGAGACGGGGAAGGCCGCTTTCCGGTGGGTTCTTCCTACCATCGATAGCGACGACAAGCCTCTCCATACCGAACTCCGTTGCGGCTTCAGTTATCAGTTGGGGTCTTCTGACGGCGGCAGTGTTGATAGAGACCTTGTCCACGCCGAGGTCAATTAGTGCCTTCATATCCTCGATACTGGCGATGCCGCCGCCGACGGCGAAGGGGATAGTGGTCACGTCGCGGACCCCTTTCACCCATTCCAGTCTGGTCTTCCTGTTTTCCACGGTAGCGAAGATATCGAGGAAGACAAGCTCATCGGCACCTTGCTTGCAGTAGGTAGTAGCGGCTTCTACCGGGTCGCGGGCATCCCTTAGGTTAACGAACTTCACTCCCTTGACCACTCTACCTTCTTTGATATCCAGGCAAGGTATGATACTTACTGGAATCAATTCATTACCTCCTCAAAATTAGTCAGATCTTTATACTCAATTACAGTGCTCATGCCACGAGTTTCGACTTCTACACCAGCTTCTACAGCAGCGGCCACAGGATTCAGTCCATTGAGAAGGACTATGCCGATTCGATTAGGTTCTGCCGATATTTCACACAGAGGTTCGCCGATACCTCCCACTGTCAGTACGACCCCTATATTGGACTTTTTCAGTTTATTTATCGTTTTCTCCATTATCGATTGGCACGGTGCGGGTATATCCCGGTAAGTAGCCAGAATTTTCCCATCGCCATCACTCGCAACTTTCGATACAGAAGTCATCTTAGCCCTGATGAACACATCTGAGGGATCCAGAGAGCATCCGGAGTAGTTAATAAGCTCCACAAAACGTACGGGCTTGGAATTTCTGAATTGGAGTATACCAGAGAATTTAGAATTCACAGGTACGCCGAGCTTCAGCAAAACACCATTTATCACGACACTGCATACTGTAGCTAGTCCCACCTTATCTTGCGGTATTACCACTTCACCAAGCACTTCGCCTGCCTGGGCTATTGCCACCAGATTACTAGCACAAAGTCCTGCTGCGAAAGCTGGCTTCATTGCCCCCAATGCCTTATCAAATCCAGTCTTAGGGAAAAAGGAAACGTTTATTGGAACAGAACCAGTGAGCTTATCCGGGTCAAAATTGGTACGGAGGGAAAGTAGTTCAATTCTTGAGATAGCGAAACCGACCTTATCTTTCACCAGGGCACACTCAATTTCCTCAACACCTCGCTCAGTAAGAATTCTACCATCCCTTTGCCCAACAAGATGTGTCAGCCCTCCCTCATCCATGAGCTTGAGATGATATCTAACGGCTCTTTCACCCAACTCGATCCCGCAGTCTTTCAAGCGACGAGCAATCACCCTAGACCCCAAGGGTGTCTCACAGTCATTGAGCACCTTTAGAATCGAGATAGTCTTTCTTTCAACGTCTTGAGTCTCAAATCCCATTATAGTACAAACGGATGTCGGACGCCGTTTTCCATATCGTAATGCATCTAGGTTTAGATGTCAAAAAGACTACGTTGTCACCAAAACGCAGCCCCTGCAAAAGTTCGTCAAGTGAGGCGATACCGCTGCTAATTTTGCTGGCAACGACAGT
>CAZYRA010000062.1:0-7142 GCA_964649385.1 uncultured Dehalococcoidales bacterium
CAGATATCATAGTGGACAAAAAAGACCAGCTAGAGAAAATCGAAGGCGTTTGCCTGCCTGATGAGGTTATTCGAGCCGTTTTCGATTTAAAGGGGAGAGGTACGGGGTTTCTGGGTATCACCGATAAGCGAATTATCTACTACGATAAGGCATTTCTGAAGAACAAGAAGGCGCTGGTCAGCATACCTCACGATCGGATTGCTTGCGTGGCTAGTGAGGATAACAAGGGGTTTTTCATTAAAAGCGGCTTCTTTGTCAGTGACACTCTTACCATCCAGCCCATAGGACTTGAGCCCAAGACCTTTGAATTCAGGGGTGGGGAGAAAGCCCACCAGGCTCACAATATGATTATGGAGTACTTGCTAAGATAAGATAGGGCAGGTGCACTACCTTAAGGGTGAAGTTCTACCAAACTCATATCGAAACAGCCCGCAAAGGGGGCTGTTTCGATATCATCGGTCAGGTGGACTAACTTACAGCTTTAGCAGCTCATCCAGCGGCTCGTCCTCGGCGACGGGCCCGACTACGGCCAGGCGGAGCCTCTTACCATCTATCAGCTCCTGGGCCAGTTCTTTTAGCTCCTCGGCGGTGACAGCATCAATAATGGCGGTTACCTCTTCTGTAGTGAGGATATGATTGGTGAGGGCCTCCTGTCCCCCCAGCCAGCCGGCGACGTTGTGGCTGTCTTCCATTCTTAGCAGCAGGCGTCCCCTGGAGAGTTCCCTGGCCCGGGACATCTCAATCTCGGGTACCGTTTCCTTAAGCCGGTTAAGCTGCTCAAGGATGGCATTTATGGCAGTGGTTAGGTTTTTGGTATCCACCCCGGCGTAGATGGTCAGTGAGCCGGAGTCGAGGAAGTGCTCGGCGTAGCTGTGAATGCTGTAGGCTAACCCCAGCCGGTCGCGAATCTCGGTAAACAGGCGGCTGCTCATACCCTGTCCGAGGATAACATTGAGCAGGTCGAGCTTAAAGCGTTGTGGGTGAAGGATTGGTAAGCCCGGCAGTGCCAGGCAGAGGTGGGCCTGCTCGATATCCCGTTTCTCTATTTTGACCTGCTGTGCCGGCGTCGGTTGATATGCGGAATAACCGGTACGCGGTTTGCGGCTGGCCCAGCTACCCATTACCTGGCTGACCGAATCAACCGCTTTCTGGTGACTGATGTTGCCGGCAATAACGACTACGGTGTTGTCCGGCTGGTACTGGCGGTCGAGGTAGTCGAGCATAGCCTCTCTGGTGGTGGCGGTTACTGATTCCTTGCTGCCGGCTATGTCACGGCCCAGGGGGTGGTCAGGCCAGAGAAGCCCATCAATGAGCATATTGGCCTCCTGGGAAGGGGAGTCCTTACACATATTTATTTCTTCGATAACAACCTGGCGTTCCTTCGTTATCTCTTGAGGGTCGAACCGGGGGTGGAGCAGCATATCGGTGAGCACATCCAGGGCTATTGTGAAGTGGTCCTGGGCGACCTTGCACCAATAGACGGTTAGCTCCTTGTCCGTGCCGCCGTTTAAGATTCCGCCGACGCCTTCGATTGCCGCTGAGATTTCCCCGGGGGTGGGGCGTTTCTCACTGCCCTTAAAGAGGATGTGCTCAATAAAGTGAGAGGTGCCGGCTTCAGCATTAGTTTCGTACCGGGAGCCGGTGCCGATAAAGAGGCCGATGCATACCGAGCGGGTATGTGGCATGGTCGAGGTAACCAGCCGCAGGCCGTTATCAAGAGTAGTCTTCTGGTACAATAGTTTACCTCCAAATAGTATTAATCAGGCTCTATGTCACCACCGGCGACGGTTGCTCCTGGAAGGGGTGTGTGCGCAAAATAAGTGAGTAGAGGAATGGGTACTCGAATTTCAGGTGCTCCAGGTAGGCTAGCCACTGGGCAGCAATCTGTCCGTAGACACGATGGATATCGTTGGCGAGGTGTTCCAGGTCGCTCTCTGGCAGGTCTTTTAACGACTGTCTTGACTCAAGCTCCTCATCGAGGTGAAAGACTGCCCAGAGGAGAGAGGTAAAGCGTTCATGCTCCAGTATATTGGGGTTGTCCAGCAGACGCAACAGGAAGTCCCGTTTCCGGATGAGGAAGCTCTTTAGTTTACCCAGATCCATGTTGAGGTAATCGATGGTGGGTGTCATGGCATAGACGCAGTCTTTCGCCCTTTTAAAATCGCTTGCCGTCCAGTCCTGGGTAACATTGAGATACCGGCAGATTTCCTTGCTGTTTTTGCAGAAGCCGAGGAGGTCGACGAGCAGGTGGTTACCTACCTCACTGAAGAAGGTCCCCACTACCATATTGAGCTTTTCTATCCTGGTTTGCTTTTCCCGCCGGGATAGGATACTTTCAATTACGATCACAACCAGGAATACCTCAAGGGGCAGGAAGGCCAGGTCACCGATCATATAAATGAATATGTGGTGCGCGTCATGGAAGGTGCGGTAGTGGACAAAGTATATCAGCGCCGAGCTGGCGATGAAGATGGCGCCCAGTATGAAGAACCGCCGATGGTGCTTGTAGAAGTCGGCTACCTGTTGAAAGATTGATCTATTCATTCCGTAGCTCTTTTAGGAGTTCTGAGCACAGGCTGTCCGGTATCCGGGGTGATGGCTTGTTCAGGAGCTCCGTATGCAGTGGGGTAATTGAGATATTGCCCCCCTCGATGGCGTGGATGTCTGTTCCTTCTTCAGCGTCTTTATTTATCTTCTGCCGCACCAGCCAGTAGTAGGCCTTTCTGCCGTCGTGCCCCTCCTCGACGGTGTCGATATGACTCCGGCTGGCCAGCCTGGTTATTTTTATCCCCGTGGTCTCTTCCAGGGACAGGCCGGGCAGGTTTACGTTGAGAAACATATTGCCGGGTATGGCGTTACCGGCGAGCTTCTCCGCAAGCAGCGCTGCCAGTTTTGCGGCGTTGTCCAGGTAAAGATTGTCCAGGGATTCTATCGAGATAGCCAGCGCTGGGGAGCTGCGCAGGTAGCCCTGGAGGGCAGCCCCTACCGTTCCTGAGATGAGGACGTCGTCGCCCAGGTTTGGCCCTGAGTTTATCCCGGAAACAACAAGGTCAACCTTATTCTTGAGCAGCTTGCCGAAGCCTAGGATAACGCTGTCCGCTGGTGTGCCCTCTACGGAGTAGGCCTCTACCCCGGCTACCAGGGGGCTTATCTTCCGTACCCGCAGCGGCTGGCGCAGGGTAACTGCGGTGCCCAGTGCACTCTGCTCTCTATCCGGAGCGACTACGCTTACCCGGCCGATTTCTTGTAGCGCCTTAACCAACTTCCACAACCCGGGGGCAAAAATGCCATCGTCATTGGTTACCAGTATTTCCATTATGACCGCCTTTGTTATGCCTAGTTTAGCATAGCCCTGATGGCGGCAGCAAAGAGCGGCAGTGCGCGGGCTGGACAGGGCTTGCGATAAATACTATAATCTCAACTAACGATGAGTTCTCAAACTGAACCCCGTATACTCCTTACCCGAGATGAAATAGCGGCTGCCGTAGGGAGGCTGTCGGCTGAGATTGGCAGAGAGTACCGGGGCAAATGCCCCCTCTTGATAGGTATCCTTAAAGGTTCCTTTGTCTTCATGGCTGACCTGGTGCGGTCTCTTGATTTCCCGCTTGAGGTGGAATTTATCAAGCTCTCCAGCTATGGTCGGGGTAGGGAGAGCTTGGGGAAGGTCAGTGTGGTTAGTGGTCTCACATCTCCTATTGAGGGGCGGGACGTGCTGGTGGTTGAGGACATCGTGGATACCGGTATTACCCTTTCTTTTCTCATAGACTACCTCAAGAAGGAAAAGCCGGCCTCGCTGCGGCTCTGTGCCCTTACGGATAAACCATCACGGCGGCAGTCTGCGCTTACTATTGATTATCTGGGCTTTACCGTTCCCGACAGGTTTATCGTCGGATATGGTATAGATTGGGATGAGAAGTTCCGCTACCTGCCCGATATCTGCTATCTAGAGGATGAGAAATAAGACCTGGGAAGTAAATCGGATATGGTTTCCCTGTTGTCTTGAAGGGGGCGAGCTTGAGCAAAGAGCGTTTAATCTCAGTGGCCAGGGGGCAGATTCCCGCTGACCTTGTCCTGGCTAATGGGAGGGTGGTCAATGTCTTTAGTGGTGAGATTGAGTCGGCTAACGTGGCTATCTACGGTGGCAGAATTGCCGGAGTAGGGGACTACCATGAGGCAAAAGAGGTCCTCGATTTAGGAGCCAGGTACCTTGTCCCCGGATTGATTAACGGTCATACTCACCTGGAAAGCTCGATGCTCAGCGTTGGCCAGTATGCCCGTGCCGTGGTGCCGCGGGGTACCCTGGCGGCGGTGACTGACCTTCACGAAATAGCCAATGTCTGCGGGCTTGACGGTATCCGGTATATGCTGGACTGTGCGCGCCGCCTGCCCCTGGAGCTTTTCCTGATGGCTCCTTCCTGCGTGCCGGCGACTCACCTGGAGACCTCGGGAGCAAGCCTCGGGCCTGACGATATCAAAAAGGTACTCCGCTGGCGGGGCTGTATCGGGTTGGGGGAGGTGATGAACTTCCCCGGCGTACTGTCAGGTGACGGGGATGTCTTGAAAAAAATCAGTTCGGCAGAGAGGAAGGCTGTTGATGGTCATGCCCCGGGCTTAAGCGGCAGGGACTTAAATGCCTACATTGCGGCCGGTATCGGCTCCGAACATGAGTCGGTCTCCCTGGATGAGGCCAGGGAGAAACTAAATAGGGGTATGTATCTTATGATACGGGAGGGTTCCTCGGAGAAGAACCTGGATGCTCTATTGCCCCTGGTTAGTGACAGAACTTATTCCAGGTGCCTCTTTGTTGTTGATGACCGCAACTGCGTTGACCTGCTTAATGACGGTGATATTGATGCCGTAGTGCGTAAGGCAATCGGGCGGGGACTCGACCCGGTGCGGGCGATTCAGATGGCGACCATAAATGCCGCCGTTTACTTCCGCCTCAAGGGGCTCGGGGCGATCGCCCCGGGCTATCTGGCAAACCTGATTGTTAGCGAAGAGCTGACTGATTTACGGGCGGATATGGTATTCTACCGGGGCGCACTGGTGGCCAGGAAAGGAGAGCCGCTGTTTACTTTACATAAAGATAATGGCGCAGGGTTGACCCATACGGTAAACATTAAGCCCTATGGGGTGGAGTCCCTGCGGCTTTTCCCCGCCGGAGAGGCCGAGCCGGTCATTGAGATTATTCCCGGCCAGATAATCACCCGGAAAAGGATGGAACGTGTTAAGGTAAGAGGTGGCGTTATTGTGGCGGATATGGAGCGGGATATCCTGAAGCTGGCGGTGGTGGAGAGGCATAAGGCCAGCGGTAACATCGGACTGGGGTTGGTCAGCGGTTTTGGCTTGAAGAGAGGGGCGCTGGCGTCCTCAATCGCCCACGATTCCCATAATATTGTTTGTGTCGGCGCTAGCGATGAAGATATATTTACCGCAGTAAAAGAGGTTGAGCGGCTTAATGGCGGCCTGGTGGTAGCCGCCGGGGGTAGGGTGCTGGCTAGCCTGGCCCTTCCGGTGGCTGGTCTGCTCTCCGAGGAGCCATTGGAGGCAGTGGCGAATGGTCTGGAGCGGCTGGAGGGACTGGCCGCTGATTTAGGCAGTAGCCTGTCGTCCCCCTTTGCCACCCTTTCCTTTCTGGCGCTGCCGGTTATTCCTGAACTCAGGCTGACCGACCTGGGGATGGTCGATGTTAATCAATTCAGGTTGATTGAGAGGGGGTCATAGGATGCATTCTCCACGGATATCTCCCATATTTGAGAACCGATTTGATGCCGGTAGTCAACTGGGTGCCAAACTCATGGAGTATAAGGGGCAGCCGGTAGTGGTGCTGGCTATCCCTAACGGCGGCCTGCCGGTGGCGCTGCAGGTAGCCCTGGCGCTTGATGCCGAGCTTGACGTGGTTATCTCGCGCAAGCTCCCTATACCGCTCCGGCCGGAGGGCGGCTTTGGCGCTATCGCTGATGACGGTGCGGTCATTCTTAATGAAGAGGTGTTGAAGGAGATTAACCTGACCGAGCAGCAGGTAAACTATCAGGTCGGTATGGTGAGGACGGATATTCGCCAGCGGAGCCTGCTCTACCGGGGCACCAAGCCGCTTTCTATCACAAGCGGTAAGACGGTGATAATTGTTGATGACGGATTGGCTTCTGGTTATACCATGATAGCGGCGGTGGAGTCGGTGCGCCGGCGCCGGCCCGCCCGGGTGGTGGTGGCGGTACCGGCGGCATCAGAGGCAGCGGTAGAGAGATTGGAAGAGGTTGTCGACAGTGTGGTAACCGTGGCTACCGGCGGAATGTCCAAGTTCTACATCGCCGACTACTACCGCTACTGGCACGGCTTAAGCGATGAGGAAGGGCTCAAGTGTCTTAAAGAGTATCGAATGCGCCGCTTCGCATCCAACATAGAGCCCAAGCCGGGTGGGCTAAAAGAGGTCGGCTAGCGCTCTGGTAACGGCTGGCTCAGCCCTGCTTTCTCCCTCTCGATGGTAATCTCTGCCCCTTGGGCTACCTGCTTGAGCACTTCAGTATCGCCGGTAATTCTGCCCAGGACGGTGACCGGGCCGGCCGGGCGTATCTCCTGCCCCCGGCTCATCGGTGTCGGTCCGAAGAAGATGCAGAAGGCGGGGCCCGGTGGCCAGTAGGTCAGGTCTCCCTTGCTTACCAGTTCCTGCCCGTTTTCCAGTTCCAGGTTAACCGGAATGGAGAAGTATATCTCGTTTCCCCAGGTATTGGCCCTGCCCTCGAAGGGCAGAGCGTCCCAGATTGCTTGAGCCGTTCTGGTGCTGTTCAGTTCGGCGGTTACCTGAGTAGCACCGGCTTTGATACGAACTATTTTCTTCATCCCTAAGCGCTGTCACCTCTCTCTTATTTCAGGTCAACCCGCTTTCTTCACCGGAGAGCGGATGATGGTCTTGACGACCTTGGCACCTTCTGATTTCTCTGTAAGGTATAATTATGCAGATTGGTTCTGTCCCTACTCGGTAGCCATTACCTGGTAGACGGTGACCTTAGGGTTTTCTAAGAGGAGTGGTTCAACTCGCTCTTCCAGGTTGAGTCGTGGCTCTGATTCTTCCCATTCCTTCCAGTCCTCCAGGCTTTGCCACATACCCAGTACCGAGATGATTGAGGCATCATCAATACTGG
>CAZYRA010000063.1:0-6988 GCA_964649385.1 uncultured Dehalococcoidales bacterium
CCATTAATCTCCTTTCTTGCCATTTGGTATGGCTGGAACACAATTGGCTACTCAAAGAAAGCCCATTATAGCACACAACCCGGCTGCGGTTAAAAAGGGAACCGGGCAGCGTCAGGTATCCGCCGGCTACCCCAGTTTTTCCATCACGGCATCAGCTACCTGTGAAGTGCCGACCGCGGTACCAGACACCCCTCGTTTCAGGTCATAGGTAACGTTCTTACCATCGGCGATAACCCCAGCTATCGCCCTCTCCAACCTGCCGGCAGCCTCCCCTTCCCCAAGATGGCGAAGCATCATCACGCCGGAGAGCATCATAGCCATAGGATTAACTTTGTTCAACCCGGCATACCTGGGAGCACTGCCGTGCGTCGGTTCAAACAAGGCTATCTCATCGCCCAGGTTAGCCCCGGGAGCCAGGCCCAATCCCCCCACCAGGCCGGCACAGAGGTCGGAGAGAAGGTCACCGTAAAGGTTGGGCGCAACCAGTACATCAAATTCATGCGGCTTCTGCACCAACTGCATATTCATGTTGTCCACAATCTTGTCCTCAAAGTCAATATCAGGGTAATCTCGGGCTACCTCCCGGGCCATAGAGAGAAACAGCCCGTCGGAGAACTTCATGATATTGGCTTTATGTACCGCAGTTACCCTCTTGCGGTGATTTACCCGGGCATACTCGAAAGCAAACCGGACAATTCTCCTGCTGCGCATCTCGGAAATCACCTTGATGCTAAAACCCGAGTCCGCTCTAACCGTCTCAGCCTTAGTATCCGAGATAAGCTCTATCAGCCTGGCTGCCTCAGGGGTACCCTTTTCAAACTCGATACCGCTGTAGAGGTCTTCAATATTCTCCCGCACTATCACAATATCAATGTCCTCGTAGCGTGAAGGTGCACCGGGATAGGACTTACAGGGACGCAGGCAGGCATAAAGATCCAGGCTTTTACGCAGGGCGACATTAACACTGCGAAACCCGGAACCAACCGGTGTGGTAACCGGTCCCTTAAGGGCTACCCTGTTTTTCCTGATTGACTCCAGCACCGATTCGGGAAGTACAGTGCCCAGCGTATCCTGAGCAGTAGCCCCCACACAGACTGTATCCCAGTCAAAAGCAACGCCGGTAGCTTCCAGTACCTTCACTGTAGCCTCAGTAAGCTCAGGTCCTACGCCATCACCGGGGATAAGAGTAATTCGGTAGGCCATCAGACATCCTCCCTATTCACTCTAAAGTCGCCATACTTCTCAAGGTAAGGCAAAAGCCCTCCCTCATTAAGAATATGGAGCATAATCTCGGGGATTTTACTAAAGTTAATCCGGATGCTATTGGTTACATCATGGATGGTACCCGCTTGAAGGTCTATCTCTAATTCATCACCGTCATCAATACTATCGGTATCGCATAACAAGACGGGAAGCCCCAGGTTAATAGCATTCCTGAAAAATATCCGGGCTACCGACTTAGCCAGTATCGCCCGCACCCCGGCCATCTTGATAACTAGCGGGGCATGCTCACGGCTGGAACCAAGCCCGAAGTTATTGCCGGCAACGATGAAATCTCCCCCTTTTACCCTGGTGACAAAGGTAGGGTCAGCATCTTCCATAGCATGCTTAGCCAACTCGGGAAGGTTACTCCTTAGGTAAGCAAACCGGCCTGGTATAATCTGGTCGGTTGAGATACCTGAGCTAAACTTAAAGGCACGGCCCGTAAGCAATTCTAAACCTCTCCTTTCCACTCCAGTCCGGAAGCTACTTAAAAAAGCTCCCTGGGGTCAGTAATCTCTCCATTAAGTGCGGTGGCAGCAGCCGTAGCCGGACTGCCCAAATAGATGAAAGCCTCCGGATTACCCATTCTGCCCTTGAAGTTACGGTTAGCGGTAGATAGGCAACTCTCTCCAGCGCCCAGCACTCCCTGGTGGAGACCAAGACAGGGGCCGCAACCCGGTGGCAGAATAACAGCTCCAGCTTCAAGCAGGGTTTGGATATAACCAGCCTCCACAGCCGCCAGCAAGACTCCTCGTGACGCCGGGGCAACCACCAGCCGTGTCCGGGGACAGCACCGCTTACCCTCCACAATATTTGCCGCCACTGCCAGGTCATCGAGACGGCCGTTAGTACAGGTACCAATAACCACCTGCTGAATTTCGGTCCCTCTAAGCTCCCTGGCCGGAGCAGTATTATCTACAGTGTGGGGACTGGACACCATCGGCTCAAGCTCAGCCAGATTAATCTCAATAGTATCCTCATAGATAGCAGACTCATCAGGTGAGAGCGACTGGTAGTCACTACCACGCCCCTGCGCCGCCAGGTAGTCCCGCGTCATTTCATCGGCCGGGAAAAGTCCGACCTTAGCCCCGGCCTCTACCGCCATATTGGCCACAGTGAGACGCTCCGAAATGCTCATTGTGCTCACAGCACTGCCACCAAACTCCAGTGCCTTGTAGGTGGCACCATCGGCACCAATCCGCCCAATCAGGTAGATGATAAGGTCTTTAGCATAGACACCGGGAGAGAACTTCCCTGACAACAACACCCTGATGCTTTCCGGCACACGGAGCCAGGTCTTGCCCAGTCCGAGGGCAACCGCCCCATCCGTAGAACCCATACCACAGGCAAAAGCCCCCAGTCCACCGGCAGTTACCGTATGAGAATCGGTACCGAGAATCAAATCACCCGGTCTGGCAAGAGACTCAGCCACTATTTGATGGCAGATACCGTCACCAACGTCTGAAAGGGCACATCCGGTCTGCCGGGCAAATCCACGGAGGAAGATATGGTCATCGGCAAGCTCACGATTCGGACTAGGAGCGGCATGGTCCAGGAAGATGACAGCCTTTACTGAAGTGGCCGGACGCTCAAAGCCGGCGGCTTGGAACTGCCGTACCGCCAACGGTCCGGTAGTATCCTGAACAAACACCAGGGCTACTTCAGCGATGACAATATCTCCCGCCCTGGCTTCACCACCTGACCTGGCACTCAAAATCTTTTCCGCTAGTGTTCTACCCACAACTAACCCCAATTCCAATTTCTTTCGCCTGGCAAAGAATCGTCCCGGCTCAAGGTGATAACAGCAACCCTCTTGACAGAACCAGCAGCCAGGATAAAGTGCAGAATAGATAGAGGCCTCACCTTGGCTTTTGCTCCTGTTCCCCACCGCTTAACCTATGATAATTGTAGCAACAAGACACCTTTGACGCAACTCAGGATGCTGTCCTAACGCATTATGATATACTACCTATGATATTATTTGTCGGCTGTGGAGGAAGATATGGCACACGAATATGAGATAGACGACATGGCTAAGGAAGAGTGCTGGCGGATGTTCCGCATTATGGGGGAGTTGGTGGAGGGCTTTGACAGACTGGCCGGTATTGAGCCAGCGGTGACGATATACGGTTCGGCCCGACTCAACCCGGATGACGACCTGTATGCACAAACAGAGGAAATAGCCTATCGCCTGGGACAGATAGGCTTCTCCATCATAACCGGTGGAGGCCCCGGCATAATGGAAGCAGCCAACAAAGGGGCGCTTAAGGCAGGGGTTACTTCGGTCGGGTTGAACATTGAGCTGCCCGAAGAACAGCTTGGTAATACCTACACGACAAAGTCAATCACATTCAATCACTTCTTTGCCCGCAAGGTCATGCTGGTAAAGTACGCTACTGCCTTTATCATAATGCCCGGTGGCCTGGGCACGATTGATGAGGTAACCGAGGTATTGACCCTGATGCAGACCCATAAGATAAGACCCTTCCCGGTAATACTCTTCAATAGCGAATACTGGAAAGGGTTTCTGGACTGGCTGCGGGGTTCTGCCCTGTCCAGAGGTTTTATCTCTGAAGATGACTTCAAGCTACTAAGGGTCTGTGATGCCACTGGCGAGGTTGTTGAGGCTATCCAGAGGTGGTATCTGAAGCAAGAAATTAGCGGTAGGGAAGCTTTACTGAAGTAACTGTGCAATCAGCCTCTTACCTCCGCCTAGAATGCTTCTGATATCATCTATTATATATATTGAGAAACTTCGGTACTGCCTGACCGGAGTGTATTCACAAGGGGAAAACCATATGCAGATTAAGCTGAAATTTCTCGGCGCTGCCCGGAATGTCACGGGGTCCTGTTATCTGCTGGAGACCAATCAGAGCAGGCTTTTGGTTGACTGCGGGCTTTACCAAGAGAGGAAATTACGGTCGAGAAACTGGGTGCCTTTCCCCATCCCACCGGGCAGCCTGGACGCCATCCTCCTGACACACGCTCATATCGACCATTGTGGGCTACTGCCGAAGCTGGTTAAGGATGGCTTTCGCGGCATGATTTACTCTACCGCAGCCACCGCGGAGATTGCCAAGATCATGCTCCTTGACTCAGCAAGCCTGCAGCAAGAAGACGCCGAATTCAAGCGGAAAAGGCATCAACGCGAAAGAAGAAAGGGGCCTCGCCCCGAGTTTCCCCTCTACACCACGGAGGATGCCAGGGCTACCTTCCCTCTGTTTTCACCGGTGGACTATGGTAACCCGGTCCAGATAAGTGATGATGTTGAAGCAACCTTCCACGACGCCGGTCACGTATTCGGCTCATCAATGATAAGGGTTAGACTAAGTGAAAACGGTGAGCAGAGGACAGTCCTTTTCTCCGGAGACGTTGGCAGGTGGGGCAAGCCGATTCTCAAAGACCCCACACTCTTCAGCGAGGCGGACTATGTCCTAGTCGAGTCCACCTACGGCAATAGACTTCACGAAGACGTCGGGCAAATAGACAATAAATTAAGTGAGGTCATCAACACGACAATGCTGCGGGGAGGAAACATAATCGTGCCTAGTTTTGCTCTTGAGCGGGCACAGGAATTACTGTATTACTTCAACAAATTGCAGGTTGAGAACCTAATACCGCACCTGCTGGTCTTTGTTGACAGCCCCATGGCAGTAAGCGTCACCAAAGTGTTCAAGAACCACCCGGAACTCTTCGATAAGGAGATGGCAGAACTGGTCCGGCGGAGGAGGTCCCCCTTTGCTTTCTCCGGTCTTAAGATGGTCAGCAGCGTTGAAGAATCCAAGGCAATCAACCGTGTAACGGGGACGGTGATGGTAATAGCCGGATCCGGGATGTGTACCGGTGGAAGGATAAAGCACCACCTGGTAACAAACATCTCCAGAGGGGAGAGCACTATCTTGTTTGTGGGCTACCAGGCAGTAGGCACACTGGGCAGACAGATTGTTGATGGCGCCAGAAGCATAAGAATACTGGGACAGAGATACCCGGTTAGAGCGACTATCACCCAGATAAATGGCTTCTCGGCCCATGCCGACAGGAGCGAGCTCTTTAGATGGCTATCCGGTCTTAAGAGACCACCCAGACACCTGTTCGTTACCCATGGCGAACCTGAATCAGCTTATCAATTTGCGGAATTCATCAAGGAAAAGACCGGCTGGAAGACATCGGTGCCGGGATATCAGGACGAGGTTTGCCTGGACTGACCCTGATGTTCTTTATCCCTAGCTCCGAGGTCATACTGGGATAACCTACAGCCGTGGTTAACGGTAGATCTGTTCCTGCCTGCGCAAGAAGTAGCCCATCACCAGGCCAAAGAGTAATCCCCCGAGGTGGGACTGCCACGCCACATTCGGGAAAAAGGAGATTATCACAAAGCCGCCAATGATTGCCGACCAGAGAGGCAGCGGGACAGGGATGGGAAAGACCAGCACCTTAAGCTTTGGCCGCATCACGGTCAGTACGCCCCCGACAGCAAAGACTGCTCCTGAGGCACCGATAGAGATAGAGAGGGGTGGCGCCAGGAGCATGTAGCAAACACTCCCCAGCATTCCCCCCACAAAGTAAACGATAAGAAATCGCTTGTCTCCAACCAGTGCGCGCAGATACCTGCCGAAGAAATAGAGGGTAATCATATTACCCAGAATATGCCCTATACCGGCGTGGAGAAAGAGACAGGTCAGTACTGTCCAGGGCCTCGCCGCCACAGCGCCCGGCATTAACCCGAAAAATAGAATAATCCTGGGTGCCGTAAGGGTAATGATAAACAGCAGTACGTTTGTTCCTATTAAGACCAATATCGGGTTGAGGCGAGACCCTCGATAACTCCTATACATCATCACCACACCTTAAGATTTTGGTGGATACTGAAACCGGTTCAGTGATACAGCGATAATTATACCAGACAGGTGGTCAGATTCCTAAAGGAAAGCGAGGGAACTGTCTCATTACAGGTGATATTAAGGATAGGGTAACCGGGTACGAAATATTGCATACATTATCGGTTTAGGATTCCAGCCAATAGATACCTGGGGTTTCCTGGCACATGAATTAAGTGATTAGACATCCACATGACACTGCCAGTAGAAACAAGGTAGTGCCATGTGGACACTATGAAGAAAAGGAGGTGATGAATAAGAAAGGCTAATTAAGAACCGTAACTCTATTGTACTCAAAGTTGCCTCAGATAACATCCCGAAAATCCGTAATTTTTCACCTTGAATAAAGCAAACACACCATAGCATGGTTTTACTAGGAACAATAAGATTAATCAGGTATATACCGTTACAGTAATCTGGTGATTTTCTGCCGGTTGACAGGGTAGCAGGAAATGGCTATATTTAGTTATCTCATAGCTTTCCCTGGGGGCAATTATGGAAAAGATCAAAGTTCTGGTAGCTGATGACCATCTCCTGGCTCAACAGGGATTGCGCCGAATCTTGGAGAAGGCATCTGATATTGAATGTGTAGCAATGGCCAAGAATGGCAAGAGAGCTGTTGAACTGGCTCGGAAGAGGCCACCAGATGTAGCCTTGATTGACGTTGCTATGCCTGTTATGAATGGTATTGAAGCTACCAAAGCAATTAAGGCATCCTGTCCCAACACGGCTATTATTATACTCAGTGCCTATGATTATGACCACTACGTACGTGCCTGTGTAGAAGCCGGGGCCAGCGGATATTTACTTAAGAATGATGTGCTCCCCCGCAGGTTGGTCAATGCCAT
>CAZYRA010000064.1:0-6916 GCA_964649385.1 uncultured Dehalococcoidales bacterium
TTAATGGCTCGTACCGGTATCGGTTCGACCAGACCGCCGTCGAACAGGTAGCGGCCCTGCCACTTGGCCGGGGTAAATATTACCGGCATCGAGGCGCTGGCCCTTACTGCCGCTATCACCGGGCCCTGTTTGATAACGACCTCCTTACCGTTGCTGATGTCGGTGGCCAGGCAGGTAAAGGGTATTTTCAGGTCGGCAAAATCTATATCGCCGATGAGAGACTTGAGCCAGCCGTTCATCTTCTTTCCCTTGATGAAGCCGCTGGTTGGTATCGTGAAATCAACCAGAGACATCATCTTTCTCAGGCTCAGGCCGGTCACTGCGCTTGTTATCTCACCGATACTCTTCCCCGCTGCATAGGAGGCGCCGATGATAGCCCCGATACTGGTACCGGCAATCATATCAATGGGGATGCCTTTTCTCTCCAGGACGTCCAGCACACCGACGTGGGCCAGACCACGGGCAGCGCCGCTGCTCAGTACCAGCCCCACCCTTTTTCTGTCCAATCTAGCTTGCTCCTTCTGGACTTGGCGACTTTATCCCCAGAGCTCCTCGATGTCCTGCTCGGCCTGTTTTACTGCCCCGGTCCCTCCGTCGGGGATAAGGTTCTTGTAGGACTCTGCCGAGCCATATTCCCTGGGCTGGAAAGCTACCGGCATCGGTACGGCGTGACCGAAGATGAGTGCCTGCTGCTTGGAGGCCAGCTTGGACAGTACCGATTTAAGCTCGCTCTTGCCGGATACCCCGGACAGCACACTGTCGATGTCACGTTCATTATCGAGCAGGAAGGTTGCCTTCGTCCCGACCTGTGACATAACCTCGTCATCAATACCGCTGGGACGCTGGTCAATTACGAGCAGGGTGGCATTATACTTGCGCATCTCGCGGGCGATGGTGCCGAAGATGGTCTGCGAGGCCACCTCCGGGTTGAGAAACTTGTGGGCTTCCTCAATGGTTATCACCAGAGGCTGTGGCCCGGTCGAGTTTTCAGCCATTGCCTTTTCCGTTTTCTCCCGGTAGCGGGCGTAGATGCGGCGGGTAAGCAGGTTAGCCACCAGGACATAGGCGGTAATATCATTACACCTGCCGAATTCCAGCACTACGTTGGTGCCCCGGCTGAGGTGGTCGAGGATATGTGTTACGGCATCGGATGGTGCGTGGGGCTCGGTGAAGGGCAGCCGTTTGATGATTGCCAGCCCTCTCTGCAGGTTCTGAAAGGTGCTCTCGTGAACATTCAACTCCTTTAAGAGTTCCCTGGTATCATCGGAGTTGCCCAGGTTAGCGGCTTTCTCCAACCAGTTCCTGCCGAACCGTTCACGAAACTGGTACACGGCTCCGATGGCAGGTTCGGTCAGGTTCAGCGTTTGGCGTAGCAAGGCCATATCTGCCGGCTCTATCTCGTCATAGCCTATCCTGACTGTGAAGTCGGTGAGTACCCCTCTACGCTTTGAACTCTCTTCATCAAGGGTAAAGACGGCTACCTTGGCTGGGAAGAGTTGCTTTAGGGCCTTAACCTTCAGCCCTTGCTCGCTGCTGCCCTCCCAGCCGTACTCGCTGTGCATATCAAAAATAAGGTTCACCGCCTTTGATTTCTGCAGCATACCGATAAGAAGCTGCCGGGTGAAGAAGGTCTTGCCGGTGCCGCTCTTGCCGAAGACGCCGCTTGAGCGCTCGACCAGCCTCTCCATATCAAGGCAGAGCCTGGTCTCCATATCCAGGGGGTTGCCAATCCAGAATCTTTTCTCATCCTCTTTACCGAAGACCAGTTCCACATCTTGCTGTGAGGCCGAATTTACTGGTGAGAAGTGCGAGGGTATTGTCTTGACCGGCTGCGGCCCTTCAGTTAGGCTGGTGGCATCACCGCCGATGGTGAGATAGGGTGAAATATGAAGTGTTCCGTAGGTGCTGGTGCCGGCCAGTACCTCAGCGATGAATGGGTCGGAGACATCAGGAGGAATAACGGTAAGCTTCTGGTCAATTACACCCAGGCTGATATCGGTTATCATGCCGAAGAAGCGCCGTTTTTTCCCCTCGATGGTGACATACCGCCCTACCGCAATATCCTCAACTGAGGCGGAGCCATCCAGCCTGGCTTCCACCCCCTTGTTCAAGGAACCGGAGGTAACAATGCCCAGCCCCTCGGTGTTCTCCTGGCTCATTTTCCTGTTCCCCCCGTCCCCGGATTAAGTGGGTTGGCGGTGATGATACTCAGTATCCCAAAGTCCTGTCGGGTCATGTTTGAAGCCTCCCCAGAATAGCCTTGAGCTGGTTGAGATTGCTGCCAATCAAGAGGGCTAACTCCTTACCGGCGGCGACCAAAAAGCTGCGGTGGTCCTGGTGTGCCTGACTCATCTGGCGCAGCGTGGCGCTGGTAAGCTCCTCGGTGGAAATGGGCAGGTGGGCGTTAACCAGCATATTGAGGAAGGCGAAGGATAAGCTGAACTCTCTTACTTCTTCAGGCGAGCACAGGTAGACAAAGCCGTGGATTCGGGCCGGTTGGGGTGGCAAGTACTGGTTTAGCTTGTCGCCCTGCCGGTGCCCGACTACCAGGGTGCCGAATTCACTCTTGAGAAGCTTTAAGAGTTGAGGGTTTGACTTGTAGACTGCCTCTTCGCTGGCCTCATCCTTACCCCGGGCAATCGGCCGCCGCCCCGGCTCAAGACTGGTGGTCGCCACTTGATAGACTACCCCGAATAACTCTACATCCGCATCTCTGGTCTTGACCAGGCTGCCTAAAGAGGGCGAGCCGTAAAGTTCATAACACTGGGCAGTGAAATCGGTAGAGCTGGATTCAATAACCTCACCGACCCTCTGTGTTTCAATCATTCTTTTGTTTCCCTATTGTTTCTTTTCTTTCTTTTCCTTTTGCTGCTTGGGTTTCTTGACGTTCTTTCTTCCTTTGGACCCCATCTATTATCTCCTTTAGCTTTTGTTAAAACACCGTGTTTCCTTCTCCCTATCCTTCATAATAAACCATTTCGGCTTTTTAGGATAGCGTCTCTGGTGTCTGAATCAAGTCTCACCCTTGTTTTTCCAGGCAGTCCAGATAAAGCGTAGTATTATCGGGTAGACGCTGATAAGAGCGGCTAGGAGCAGGATAGCCAGTACCTTGCTCAGGATATGGGTTGCCTCAGGGGAGGGAAGGAAGCGGATGGTGTGCAGGGTGAGGGCGACCAGGCCGCCGGTAACGGCTGCGGTAACCCCTATTCTCACCGACCGGCTCTTTAGTTTTTTCCAGTTAGGGTTGATGAGGAGACGGAGGATAAAGGCGTAGCAGATTAGGGTTACCGCAATGGATAGAGCTAGTATCACCTTGCTGATGGTGGCGATGGAGCAGGGAATGTTCCAGGCCAGCCGTACTGTTGCGGCACTGAAGATCAGCGTCAGGGGTACAATCGCCCAGATGCGGAGGGGTAAGTCCCTTAGCTTACTCACTCCATAACACCTCACTATACTAGACCCACCTTGTCCTCTTGCTCCGGCTCTTGGCCGAACTTAGGCTGGGCAGGTGTTCCTCCAACAGCAATGACTCTACCAACCGCCAGAAGTTTTCCCGGTCCGCCCCGGTTACCACCGCCTGTTCGTGGGCTTCACTCAGTGCTACCGGGTACCCCTGCCCGCGCTGGCACTGGTCTAAAATAAGGGAGTGCGTTAGATTGAGCAGGCCCTCATCTGTTGCCACCCATTTCGGTATCTCTACCCGGGCGGTTTCACCATCCACCCTGAGGTAGAAAAAGTAGATTCGGTGTTCTTCGGGGTACTTCTTATTAACTATTTTTGACCTACTGGTAAACAGGCAGGACCGCTCCCCCTGACCTAACAACTCGGAGAATAAATCACGGTCCCTGATACCGGCGACCATCTCACACTTCCGCTCTTGACAGTCTCTGCAGTGGAGGTCGGTATCAAGGATATCATGCGGGCAGAGGGCAAGGCGCAGCGCATTAACTACCTCGGTACTGCGAGGAAAGCTGATGTAGCTGCTGAGAGCTATTTCCCTACCGTTGCTATTAAGCCCTTTTATCCGGCTGAGGTGGCTTAAGAAGCCTTTATTTAGCAGTGCCTCGGTGACGAAGTCGGGATAGGCTTCCAGTCCCCAGAGAACAAGCGTACCGTCAACCAGCGCCAGACTCTGGCTGTCCTCTGGTAGCTCTGTGGCCAGTTCGGCTAGCTGGCGGCACTCGTCCACGCCGCGCTTGATGCCTAGGAGTGTGCCTTCTACCACCTGCTCGCGGATTTTATCCCCATTTGGGGTAATAACCAACTCCTCATCACTGGAGTAGAGACGGGGGAAGTTGTCCAGGGTAGCGTCGGGTGAACTGCCGTATTGCAGAACTACGGAGCCGATGTTTATCAGGTAACACCGGGGTGAGCGGTGGCGGTCAACATCGATGTGAGAGCCATCGGCAGCCAGGATGGTGAATTCAGCAGGGGCGGGCGGTGCCTTAATCTGCCGGTCAAACCCGTCTACCAGACCGGCTATCAGCCAGGTAGTCTTGCTGGAGGCGATTTTTCTAGCCAGGTGGCTGAGGTTGTCCGCCTGGTCATGCAGGGTATCCAGGGCGAACTTGAGGCGCTGCTGCCTCTGAGCGGCGTCACTCTTCAGTCTGGTTACCATATCCCCAGCCTGGGGGAATACCTTATCTAGGTCTAAGGACACCTCTATCGCCTTCCTTATCTCTCGATAGCCCGGGGTATTCCGAGCAGGGTCTATTTTGTTGAGTAATATTGCATTAGAACTCTTTGAGAGAATAATAGTCTATTATCGGAACAAGCGCAACGGTTTGACAGCTAGATTCTGACCCGTGTAGATCTCTCCCCCGAAATTGACAGCTTGAGGTGTGTGTGCTATATTCTGCCTGTTGGCAGCGTAGCTCAGTGGTAGAGCAGGGGACTCATAAGCCCTTGGTCACTGGTTCAAATCCAGTCGCTGCCACTCTTTATTGCAGGATTTACTTTTCTTTCACTTCAATTGGCTTGGGACGGAACTGACTAATAGTAAAAGACTGTTATCCAGAAACCGATAGTTAATTCATGGCTTTTGAGAATGCAATATAATTCTTAATTGAGCAAATTATAGAGGAGGATAGAATTGAAAATATGTAGCCTGGGGACAATTGAAAAAATACCTGCTAATATGAAAGGGGCTGAGAAGGCTTACAAACAGGTCCCTATATCCAAAAGCGATGGATCACCGGCCGTTTCCTTCAGGGTATTCACGCTTGAACCCGGTGGACACACTCCATATCATGAGCATGACTTTGAGCATATGAACTATGTTATTGAGGGCGATGGTGTAATAATTAACCAGAATGGTGAAGAGGCCGAATTTAGGAAGGGAGATTTCGCTCTTGTTCTGCCTGGAGAAAAGCACCAATACAGGAATAGTTCAGAAATCGAGCCGTTCATTATGATTTGCGCGGTACCAAAGGAATATGAGTGATTGTGGAGGCTAGCGGTCCATAGGCCATTGGTCACTGGTTCAAATCCAGTCGCTGCCACTTATTGTTAATCTGATGTTGACTTGCTTTATTATTCCACGCTAATCATAACGTTAGACGCTTTTATGATGGCATAGACCTCCTTCCCTTTGGCAAGGCCAAGCTTCTCCGCGGATTCTCTAGTTATGATCGAAACAACTTCCGCGCCACCAATCAACTCAATAACCACTTCGTCATTGACCACGCCTGTCTTAACCTCTTTCACTTTACCTTTTAGCATGTTACGAGCGCTTATCTTCATGACAAACCTCCTCTATATAGAAAGGACCCGGTCTATTTCTGCTGTCCCTATCTTGATTATCTATCGGCTATGTCTTTCTGTCAATTGATCAGAGAACGCAATTTGGTCACTGGTTCAAATCCGGTCGCTACCACTTTGCTTTTCAAGCTCTTTAAGTTTTTCGACGACCTTACCCGTATTATGCGGCATTTTCATTGCTTGTCTTATTATGTGGCTTGCTTCTTTCTCTTTGCCACTATTCAGTAGGTCGCTTGCCGTCTTTACTTTGCAAGCTATTGGAAGCCATGCGTTACCTCCGTATGGTGTCCCTTTCCAGCCAGGGTTGCCAAATAATGATACTAAGTCGTCCAATGTCACCTCATACACCTTTGAAAAAGTTTATTAACTTCGAAACTAGACTTTATTTGTCGAGCCTCATTACGTAAAGGCTGGAGTTGGCTCCACGCCTTATATCGATTTGTAGCTAACCTATCCCTAAGGGAGAAAAACTTAGAATCCACAGGGTAAACTCCTTTGATTAAGTGACGGACATTCCGTCCCTCGTGGTATAGAAGAGTCACAAGATCAACATACATTGAAATAGTTTTACTACTATCCAAGGTACAAGCTCCCTGTAAATGTGGTGGTGACTGACCTAACCTGGATTTAGCTGCACCTAAAATCTATACCACTATCCCCTTGACCTTCTCCGGATTCTTATATATTATCGCATTATGGAAATAGTCAACCGTAGTCAGGTGAAGTCATTTATCACCAAAGATACCTCGGAAATCAGGGAGATTCTGGCTCCCCGGAACTCATCAATCAATAACCAGAGCCTTGCCGAAGCTAAGTTATTACCAGGGCAGACTACCGAGGAACATTATCACATTCGCTCTGAGGAGATTTATTACATATTGCGGGGTAGGGGCAGGATGTGGCTGGAAAACAATTCCAGGGACGTACAGACCGGGGATGGCATTGCTATACCTCCCGGTAAAAGACATAAGATTGAGAATACCGGCAAGGTGCCTCTGGTGCTACTGTGTTGCTGTGCTCCAGCGTATACTCATGAAGATACAATAGTGATTTGATTCAGCTAACTGGTTCAAATCCAGTCGCTGCCACTTTTTGTTGTTTGGGCTTAATTATTACTTCCCGTAGAACTATAGTGGGGGTTAGGTTAGCTTATTTT
>CAZYRA010000065.1:0-6705 GCA_964649385.1 uncultured Dehalococcoidales bacterium
CCGGTAAGCGGCGGCGCTGTACTAGGCGACCGGGTAAGAATGCAGAAGCACTACCTGGATGGTGGCGTCTTTATCCGGAGTATGGCGACCAGGGGCAGCCACGGCGGCTTATCCGGTGGAGTACAGGCGGTAGTAAGTCTACTGGATGCCTCCGGCAGGGATATTATCATCATCGAAACGGTGGGGGTAGGGCAGACCGAGATGGGTATTAGCGGCATAGCCGATACCGTTGTACTTCTTCTGGTGCCGGAGTCCGGTGATGAGATACAGGCGATGAAAGCCGGCATAGTGGAAATCGCTGATATCATTGTCGTTAACAAAGCTGACCGAGAGGGAGCGGAAAGGCTGGCCGAGCAGCTTAAAGCGGCAGTGGTACCCGGAGGTGCGAAAGCCGCACCGCCGGTTATAACCACTCAGGCTATCAATGATATCGGGATAGAGGAACTCTACCAGGCAATAGAAAAACAGCATAAAAACCGCTAATATATAGATGTCTGGCCCAGCCAGGAAATACTGCCCTGCCAGGTTCAGGCACAGTGTAGGAAATAGTCGTAATGTCAGCCCTACTTGGCGAACAGGAAAGAGGAATGCCGGAAAAGAAAGAAAACCGGGAGCTACCGGAGAGAAAAAAGGAGTTCAGGACCACGGTTGACGGTACTGTGGTCAACAGGGTATACACCGCGGATGACGTGGAGAAGGGCAGGCAGGCGGGTGCCGCTCTTCCTGGGGAGTACCCCTATACTAGGCATATTATGCCCGGGGGCTACCGGACTAGGCTCTGGACGATGCGCCAGTACGCCGGCTTCGCCACCGTAGAAGAGACGAACAAACGCTACAAGTACCTTTACGAGCAGGGACAGACCGGGTTCAGCGTCGCCTTTCACCTGCCCACCCAGGAGGGATATGACTCGGACCACCCGCTTTCTGCCGGAGAGGTCGGCCGGTGCGGTGTTGCCATAGACTCGCTTGAGGATATGGAGAGGCTCTGGGAGGGCATTCCGCTGGCCGAAGTGAGCACCTCAATGACGATTAATGCCACTGCCCCTATCCTGCTGGCTATGTATGCCGCCGCTGCTCAGAAGCAGGGGGCTACTATCAGCCGGCTCAGGGGGACTGTCCAGAACGATATCCTGAAGGAGTATATCGCTAGAAACACCTATATCTTCGGGCCGGCCCCTTCGATGCGGCTGGTCACCGACCTCTGTGTCTACTGCGCCCAGGATATGCCCCGGTGGAACTCGATAAGCATTAGCGGCTACCATATGCGGGAGGCCGGAGCTACCGCTGTCCAGGAAGCCGGGTTTACCCTCGCCAACGGCATCGCCTACGTTCAGGCAATGATAGATAGGGGGATGGCTGTTGACTCCTTCGCCCCGCGCTTCTCCTTTTTCTTCGCCGCCTATACCAACCTGCTTGAAGAGGTAGCTAAGTTCAGGGCACTAAGGCGTATCTGGGCTAAGATTATGAAGGAAAGGTTTGGGGCGAGTGACTCGAAGTCGATGATGTTGAGGTATCACGTGCAGACTGACGGGTTTACCTTAACCGAGCAGCAGCCGGCCAACAATATCGTGAGGGTAACCCTGCAGGCACTAGCCGCTGTACTGGGGGGCTGCCAGTCGTTACACACCAATTCGTTTGATGAAGCGCTCGCCCTACCGAGTGAGGAAGCGGTGCAGGTCGCTCTCCGGACGCAGCAGATTATTGCTTATGAGAGCGGCGCTACCGATACTGTCGACCCGCTGGGTGGCTCCTACTATATCGAGTGGTTGACCGACCGGATAGAGGATGGGGTGATGAGATACATCAATGAAATCGATAGAATGGGCGGTGCCCTGAAGGCGATAGAGAAAGGCTATATACAGAGAGAAATCGCAGCATCGGCCTATAGCTACCAGAGGGCGGTCGACTCCGGGGAGCAGGTTATCGTCGGGGTGAACCGGTTTACCACAGACGATGAGCCGTCGCCTGAGCTTCTCGAGGTCGGGACGGAAGTGGAGAAAAGGCAGATAGCAAGTGTAGGTAGATTAAAGCAGGAAAGAGACAATCAGAAGGTAGGTGAAGTGCTGGATAGAGTGCGCAACGCAGCCGGAAGAGATGGGAACATTATGCCGGCACTTATTGATGCGGTTAAGGCCTACGCCACAGTTGGCGAGATAAGTGATGCCTTAAGGGATGTATTTGGAGAATACCGGGAGACAAGCATACTGTAAACAGGGGTAACGGTAATGAGAGACAGAAAAGTGCGCGTGTTGCTCGCCAAACCGGGGTTGGACGGGCACGACCGGGGGATCAAGGTACTAGCCAGGGGGCTAAGGGATGCCGGCATGGAGGTAATCTACCTCGGGTTACGCCTAATCCCTGAGCAAATCGCCGAGGCAGCGCTGGAAGAAGACGTTGATGTAGTCGGCTTAAGCTGCCTGTCCGGCGCTCATATGGTCCTATTCCCCAAGACGGTGAGCCTCATCCGGGAGAAGGGTGGCAGGGATATCCTCTTCATCGGCGGTGGAATTATACCCAGGAAGGACATCCCCGAGCTTGAGGGCGCTGGCATCACCCGGGTCTTCGGGCCGGGAACACCCATTGAGGAGATTACCGGGTTCATTACAGAAAACCTGCGGAGGTAGGGAGTTGATAACCAGGATTGACCACATCGGGATTGCCGTAAAGAGTATCGAGGATGCGTTGAAGCTATATACTGATGCCCTGGGGCTGGAAGTTAAAGATATCGAAATAGTGGAGGCGCAGAAGGTAAGAACCGCTATTATCCCGGTCGGCGAGAGCAAGATCGAGCTGCTCGAGTCTACCGACCCGGAAGGGGTAATCGCCAGGTACATTGAGAAAAGGGGCGAGGGGCTGCATCACCTGGCGCTTGCGGTCGGTAACATCGAGCAGGCGCTGGATGACCTCCAGAGAAAGGAGGTCTCCCTCATTGATGAGAAGCCGAGGGACGGCGTCGAAGGTTCCAGGATAGCCTTCCTGCACCCTAAAGCAGCCGGGGTGCTAATCGAACTGGTCGAGCCCAAGAAATAATAGGATGGACATCATCCTCAAGGTTCAAGCGGGTCAGATATCAACTGCAGCACTGCCGTAGCCAGAGATATCCTTGGGCTGCTATTCATACCTTAGTGCTTCTATCGGATTAAGCTGGGCAGCACGCCGCGCCGGTAAGAACCCGGAAAGTAAACCAATACCGACTGACACGGCAAGAGCCATGATAACTATATCAGCAGATACCACAGTTGTCATCTCCCCCATCATCCCCACGCCGGAAATAAGCTTTGAGACTCCCCACCCAACGGCAACCCCGATAAGACCGCCGGTAAACGATAGGAATGCTGATTCGGTAAGGAATTGACCCCAGATATCACGCTCTCTGGCTCCCAGGGCCTTGCGGATGCCTATCTCCCGGGTCCTCTCGACTACGGATACCAGCATGATATTCATCACCCCGATACCCCCCACCAACAGCGAAATGGCAGCGATAGCACCCAGAAAGAGGGTCATCGTCCCCGTTACTTCCGTCACAGTACTGAGAAGTTCCTCCATAGAGAATACGCTGAAATCATCATCATCGCCAGTAGCCAGACCGTGTCGGGAGCGCAGTAGGCTTTCAGTTTCGGTAACGACTGTATTCATCTGCGCTTCGTCACTTACTATCACGGCAATACTGCTTACCACATGCCCACCGGTGACAGTCCGCGGCTGACTAATCGTCTGCTGGAGAGTGCTCAGTGGAATCAGGACGGTATCATCGGTTGAGCTCATTCCAAAAGAACCCCCCTTACTCTCCAGGACTCCCGCAACGCGGACAATATTACTGTCCATCCGTAGCTGCTGCCCCAGTGGGTCAACACCGCTAAACAGCGTATCCGCTACATTGGAGCCGAGGACGGCTACCTTGGTTCCGCTCTCATAATCGTACTGGGAGATAAAGACACCCGCAGAGGTATCTAAATTGTTGGCATCCTGGTATTCGGGAGTTACCCCGATAACTTGGGCATTCATATTCTCACCACCGACAATTAACTGCTGGTTTGCTGAAGAATAAGGTGCCACCGCAGTTACATAAGGAACCTGCTCTGATATTGCCTCCGCATCCTCCAGAGTAAGGGTGGCTGCGCTGCCGCCAGCCCCGGCAACTCCCCGCTCGGTAACAGACCCGGGGAAAACAGTAATGACGTCGGAGCCCATACCTTCAATCTGGGACAGGATTTGTGCCGACACACCCCTACCAATAGACATCAGGGCAATTACGGCGGCAACGCCGATGACGATACCCAGGATGGTCAGGGAGCTCCGTAGCTTATGCGTTTTCACCCCTCCCCAGGCATTAGATAAAGGTTCAAGCCACTTCTTCATAGCTTTTCCTCCGCCTCCACCTGGCCATCTTTAAGATGGATGATACGCTGGCAGTAGTGCGCAACGTCAGCTTCGTGAGTAATCATAACCAGGGTATTGTTCTGGTCATTGTGTATTGTGGTCAGGATGGACATTATCTCTTCGCCGGTGTGGCTATCCAGATTGCCGGTGGGCTCATCGGCTAGAATAAGGGGCGGGTTTTTTACCAGAGCTCGGGCGATGGCAACCCGCTGCTGTTCTCCTCCAGAGAGTTCGCTGGGCTTATGCTTGGCACGATCGGAGAGTCCAACCCTGGCCAGTGCTGCTACAGCCCGCTCATAATCGATGCCGCCGGCATACCGCATACCAAGCTCTACATTAGCCAGTGCCGAAAGTTGCGGCAGCAGGTTATAGGTCTGGAAGATAAAGCCGATTTTCTTAGCTCTAACCTGCGCCAGCTCACCTCTGTTGAGACAACTGACCTCTCTCTCATCCAGGTAATAGCTACCCGAGGTCGGAATATCTAAACAGCCAATCAGGTTGAGCATGGTCGTTTTGCCCGAGCCGGAATGTCCCATAATCGCCACCATCTCACCCTGTTTAATGTGCAAGTTTACGCCTCTCAGCACTTCCAGTTCCCTTTTACCCATGGGATAGACCTTGGTTATATCATTTAATCGAATCATGGGTGCACTCTCCCCATTCCCGGCATTATCCCCCCTTGCGGTCTTTGAAATTCCTGTTCTGAGGTTGTCAATGTGCCAGTACTAGCTGCCTGAGGTACGACCACCTGTTCCCCCTCGCTCAAGCCGTCGGTTACCTCGGTATACTGCCAGTCTTTGGTGCCGGTCTGAACCAGTCGTTCTTCAATCTCACCATCAGGCAATACCACCTGGACATAGGCTTCTCCCCTAAGATAGGTAACTGCCGAGTTGGGCACCAGCAACACGTCACTTGCCTGCGAAATCAGGATGCTAACGGTGACACTCAGACCTTCCTTGAGTTCAAAGTTTTCCGGTATCAGCGTGGGCATTTGCTCCAGCGCTAACCCTTCGCCCCGTTGTTGCCGGTTGTTTATCATTTCCTCAGCCTGCTCCTGAGTAATCTTACCCACTTCAATGGCTTCTTGAAGTTGCTCTTGCATTGCCTCCAGTTGTTGCTGACGGACAGTCTCCAGTGACTCGGCCTCGACTGTCACTTCGTAGTTCACTACTCCTGATTGAATAATAGCGGTCGGTGAGATATCAGTTACTTCAGCGGGAAGAGTGAGCATTGATATAGCATCCACCTGCACCCAGGCTTCTCCACCCATTTTCACATCAAATATATCTGTTTCACTGACCCAAAGCACGGCTTCGAACTTGGTGGGGTCGGCAATCTGCACTGCCACCGTACCCTTCATTACCTCGTCACCCCCTTCGGCGTCAGTGTTCACCCAGGTAATAAAACCATCGAAGGGAGCGATAATCTCTATGCTTACATCGAGGGCTTCTTCTACATCGTCCACAGCATTTTCCAGTTGCGCTTCGGCTAACCTTAGCTGCAGTTCCTTTATTGCTATATCATCCTCGTCGCCTCCCTCTTCCATCTCATCCAGTGTTTTCTGTTTCTGATATACGTTCTGCTGTGACTGCAGAACCGAGCTTTCGGGACCATGCTTCAGGTCATACCTGAGCTGCGTTTCAGCTTGTTCCAGCTCATCTTCGGCTTCTTCTATCTCCTCCTCGGTATACGGGTTAATAACCTCATCCAATGCCATCTCCGCATTCTTATAGTTTATCTCCGCCTGAAGCAGGTTATTCTCCTTTGCACTCAATTCATCTTCCCATTCCGAGCTATCCAGTCTTGCCAGCACCTGCCCCTCTGCCACGGAATCACCCACTTCTACCAGGACCTCTTCCACCGTCCCTGCCATGTCAAAGGCTAACTCTTCCTGGAGAGAGTAAGACAGATTTCCAGCAGCAGTGATATCAATGGTAATATCCCCGCGCTGTACACTGATTACCTGTTCCTCCACCACAGATTCCGCTTCAGGGTTAGAATAATATACCGATAGAGGGATAGCGACTCCACAGGAAATTGCTGCAATTAATATCACCCTACGTAACGTGGGCTTTTTCCACTTCTTCATCTGTACCACCTTCCAGAATCAGTCATCTTATCTCTAAACATAACTGAACCAATGTTTTTCATTTCTATTAGCCTTCGTCTCCTTCAAAACCGATGAATCTTCCTGCAAATCGCTTTAAACCTGAATAAAAGCATCCTCAAGTTCCTGTTGTTCAATACCAAGAATTTCATCGACTCTCTGCATTGGCATATCTCTTATCCGGTTCTAGCCGCACCGCCCGAGTAATAAGGCCACGC
>CAZYRA010000066.1:0-6625 GCA_964649385.1 uncultured Dehalococcoidales bacterium
CTCCGATGCCGATAACAGCGTAGTCCACCGTGCTGCCCCGTACTCTGCTTTCAATCAGAATACCAGAGACCTTTTTACCACCAACCAGCACATCATTAGGCCACTTAATCTGCACCTCGAGGCCGGTAACTACCCTGATACTGCGGGCTACCGCCAGAGAGGCGAGCATAATGAGGGAAGGCAAATACTCCAGGGCAGGATAGAGAATAATAGACAAGGAAATACTGCCCTCAGGCGATAGCCAGACACGCTTCAGCCGGCCCCTGCCCGCTATTTGCTGCCGTGCAATGACAATCGTTCCTTCAGCTGCGCCCTGTTGAGCCTCCTGCTTCGCCACCTCGTTTGTTGAAGCCAAGCTGGGGTAATAGATTACCCTTTGCCCGACAAAACGGGTATCCAAGCTACCGGTAATGGAAGCCGGCGATAAATCATCTGCCATCTATTCTCACCCACGGGAGACTGCCCATAACTAACCTTAATATTACCACACCGCCCGGAGGTCCCGCCTATCCTGAATTGACAACCGGTTTGGCATATCAGTAAACTAGCCTGAGTCCACAATTTTAGCACTGGGAGAAAGTACCCATGACAAACATTGAAGAGGCCGCTCAGCGGCTAGCTGAGATAATCAACCGCCACCGCGCCGACTACATCGAGGCCCACCTTGAGGAAAGCCAGAGTACCTATATTACCTACCGGGGGAAAGAGCTGGAATCTATTGGTAAGACAAGCTCGGTCGGTGGAAATGTGCGAGCCCTGGTAAAAGGCGGCTGGGGCTTTGTCAGCTTCAATAACCTGGATAACCTGCCTGACAGGGTTACGCTGGCGGTTAAGCAGGCTGAGCTTGCCGGTGGCAAGAAAATTAAACTGGCCCCGGTCGAACCTGCGATCGATACAGTACTCACTGAGGCAGACAGTAACCCGGCGGCTATCCCTTTAGCAAAAAAGAAACTGCTGCTGGATGAATATAATGACATTATCTGGGCAGTCCCGAAAATCCAGACCTCGGTCATCTCCTACGGCGACGGTCGCAAAAAGAGCATCTTCTTAAGCTCACCAGGCAGCTATATCGAGCAGGAGAGGGCAGACGTTACCCTACGCCTGACAGCGGTTACCACAGCAGGTAATGAGATACAGCAGGTAGGGCTGAGCCTGGGCAGTCGGGGGGATTTCGGGAAAGTTACGGACCTCCACCAGCAGGTAGAGGAAATGTCCCGAAATGCGGTAGGACTGCTATCCGCCCCACAGGTAAAGGGGGGGGAATATACAGTGGTCTTAGACCCGGTCCTGGCCGGGGTCTTCGTCCACGAGGCATTCGGCCACTTATCAGAGTCCGATTTCGTCTACGAAAATGAACGCCTTAGCGATATTATGGCCCTGGGCAGAGAGTTTGGCAGCACCGAGCTTAATATCGTTGACACGGCAACGATACCCGGGCTGCGCGGCAGCTACAGGTATGACGATGAAGGAGTACCGGCAACGAAGACCTACCTCATTAGTGAGGGTAAACTGGTCGGCCGCCTTCATTCCCGGGAGACCGCCGCCAAGATGAAGGAGAAGCCTACCGGCAATGCCAGAGCGGTCAGCTATCGTTACCCACCGATAGTCCGGATGACAAATACCTACATCGAACCAGGGACAGCCACGTTTGGTGACTTAATCGGTGACATCAAGGAAGGGATATACGCCAAAAACTGGTATGGCGGCACCACCAGTATGGAGATGTTCACCTTTTCCTCCGGTGAAGCCTACAGGATACGTAACGGAAAAATCGCCGAACAGGTAAGACCGGTGACACTCACCGGAAATGTGTTCAAGACACTGAAGAACATGGACGGCATTGGCAATGACCTTGATATGAACCAGGGTGGCGGCTGCGGCAAGGGGGGTCAGGTCCCCCTTCCCGTTTCTAACGGCAGTCCCCATATCAGAATCCGCCACTGCCTGGTAGGAGGCAGCTAAATGGAAAATATCCTGGCCCAGGCTAAACAAGCAGCCGAGGAAGCCGAAGTCTTTATGGTCACTGCGGAGGAAACCCCGGTCCAGTTTGAAGCCAACCGCCTGAAGCACATCCAGAGTAAGCAGAGCAGCTACACGGCTTTACGCATTGTTAAAAACGGCAGGATAGGCTATGCCATCAGCAGCGGAACGAGCGGTAGCCGGGACCTGGTCAGTACCGCAGTAGAAACAGCCGAATTCGGCATAAAAGCCGAGTTTGAGCTCCCATCAGTGACCTCATACCCTAAGATTAAGGTCTTTGACCCTGACGTAGAATCAATATCACTGGATGAAATGGTCAAGCTCGGCGAAGAACTGGTAGCCACAGTCAGGGGACACAGCCAGGATATTCTATGTCAGGCTGAGGTAAATAAGGGCACAACATCAGTCCGTATCATAAACTCCCGCGGCGGCGAGTTAAACTACAAACAGAGCGCCTTTGCTCTCGGTATTGAAGGTCACCTGATCCACAACACGGATATGCTCTTTGTCGGTGAAAGTGAAAGCTCGTGCCACCCCATAAGCGAGACCAGGACCGTAACCGACGTTGTGCTCCGGCAGCTTGAATTAGCCAAAAATCAAGCCCGATTACCAAGCAAAAGAATGCCGGTAGTCTTTACCCCCAGCGGAGTAGCCAGCGCCCTAATCCCACCATTGATGGCAGCCTTCAATGGCAAGATAGTCCTGGAGGGGGCTTCACCGATAGGTAATAGAACTGGCGAACCGGTCTTTGACAAAAAGTTCTCGTTACGTGACGACCCCACAATAGACTACCGCCCGGAAAGCCGTCCTGCTGATGATGAGGGCGTACCCAGCAGGTGTACCCCCCTTGTTGAAGAGGGGAAAATAGCTAATTTCATCTACGACCTGCAAACAGCTGCCCTCGCCCGCACACAGAGCACGGGCAACGGCACTAGAAACAGCGGCGGGTTGCTTGCTCCGGCCCCCACCGCCTTTATCCTCACCCCAGGTAACACTACCTTTGAAGAAATGGTAAACGACGTCAAGGAAGGACTGGTTATCGAGTACCTTATGGGAGCGGCACAGGGCAACATTTTGAGCGGCGATTTCAGCGGTAACGTCCTACTTGGTTATAAGATAGAAAGTGGTAAAATAGTAGGTAGGGTCAAGGATACTATGGTTTCTGGAAATGTCTACCAGTTGCTTAAGGAGATTACCGCTGTTGGCAGTGATGCCAAGTGGGAAGGCGATTCGATTAACACACCTTCCTTCTATTGCCCCAGTGTGTCAGTAGCAGTCAAAAACTAAAAAAGAGGCATGATGGAATGAAAAAACTAGTCAAGATTTATGCCCGGCCTAAACTTAACTCGCCGGTTATGCTGGCTACCTGGCCCGGTATCGGCAACGTAGCCACTATTGCAGCTACCTATTTAGCCAAAAAGCTTGCCTTTAAGAGACTGGGGGAGATTGAGGCTTCCTATTTCTTTGACCCCATCGGGATAGTGGTCCGGGACCACGTCGTTGAGGCACCACAGTTCCCTCAGAACAAGTTCTACTACTGGAAGAACAAAGAGGGAAGGAACGACCTGATACTATTCATCGGCGAAGACCAGCCAGCCTCTAAAGGATATGAGCTAGCTAACTGTGTCCTTGATGTCGGGACAAGATTTCTGGCCAAGCGAGTTTATACCCTCGCCGCAGCCTTAACGCGCATTCATCATACCGAGCAGCCCAAGGTCTGGGGAGTAGGCACCAACCAGAAGCTAACCGAAGACCTGAAAAAATATGACCTGGTACAAAAGGGCAACCTGCAAATTGCCGGGCTCAATGGACTGATGCTGGGAGTGGCAAAGGAGAGGGGTATTGACGGGATATGCCTATTGGGTGAAGTCCCGATGTATGCTACCAGAATACAAAACCCGATGGCCTCCCTGGTGATACTTAAAGTTCTCAGCAGAATACTGAACATTGAAATTGACCTGGCTGAGCTGACACAGCTGGCTATAGAAACAAGAGAGGGTATGAAGCAAGCGGCAGCCGAGGCTATGGGGGAATACATAGACCACTTCACCGAGCCTATCTGGGAAAGCGGAGAGGATGACGAAGAAGAGGAAGAATAAAAAAGCAGGTACCTACTATGCTATCACCTATTGAGGAAATAATTACTGATATGGCTGACAGTGACAAGCCGCTGCTTAATTCAAGCCTGGTCGGCCTATCAAACATAATCCCGGAAGATCTGAATTTTCTAAAGGAGGTCTGGCCAACAATTAAGCCGGAACGGCGGCGGCAGATTGTATCCCGACTGGTTGAGTTTGCCGAGGATAACTTTGAGCTTGACTTTGACAGCATCTTCAAGAACCGCCTGAGCGACCAGGACGCCGAGGTACGGAGCAAGGCAATCGAAGGTCTCTGGGAAAACGAGGAACCCTCGCTGATAAAAAAACTGATTGATCTAATGGAACAGGACAACTCAAAGCTGGTCCAGGCAACAGCAGCAACAGGACTGGGTAAATTCGCTATGCTGGCTGAACAGCAAAAGCTGCGTCCTACTTACACATCAAAGATATATCAGTCTTTACTCGCTGTAGTAAACGATAGAATCAAGCCGATAGAAGTAAAACGCCGCGCTCTGGAAGCAATAGCCCCGCTGGACTCTCCTGAGGTAGAGAAAGCCATCGGGGAAGCCTACCGGAGCAGCAACCACAGGCTTAGAGTCAGCTCTATCTACGCAATGGGGAAGAACGGCAACCCTTCCTGGTTGTCCATATTACTGGATGAAGCAGGGAGTCCTGACCCTGAGATACGCTATGAGGTGGTCAGGGCCTGCGGCGAACTGGGTGAGGAAGAGGCAGTTCCTTATCTAATCAAGCTTGCCGCTGACCCTGACGTTGAAGTCCAGTTGGCCGCCATCGAGACACTGGGGCATATAGGCGGCACCGAGGCAAAGAACTTCCTGGAACAATGCTTGGATGATCCTAACGAGACAGTCCAGCAGGCAACGGAGCAGGTCCTGGAAGACCTGCTGGCAGAAGGGGAGGACTCACCCCCTTTCTAAAGCTGGAGTCCTTTGGGAGTGGTATGATTACCAGCAAAAAGGTCAGGCTTCGTAAGAGAGGATTGGCTGACGCCTTAGACAGCTATATCTGGTGGACAGACCCCGAACTGGTTCAGCTTGATGCAACCCCGGTACTAACAATGACCTTTGCCCGGTATCTATCAGGCTACCTGAGTGAAATACGCTACCCATCCCCAAATAAATACGCATTTGCCATAGAAACGCTGGGCGGCAAGCACATCGGCATCTGCTCTTACCATAATATCAATGAAACTAAAGGTGAGGTCGAGATGGGGATTATGATTGGCAACCGCGACTGCTGGGACAAGGGGTATGGTGCCGATGCCGTAACTACCCTGCTTAACCACATCTACCGAGCCACCAGCCTCAACCGCATATACCTAAAGACCATCGACTCAAACCACCGAGCACAACGCTGCTTTAAGAAATGCGGGTTCACTCCCTACGGACACCTTACCAAATACGGCTACACTTTTGTACTTATGGAGATATACCGCAAGCAATGGGAGAAACGGCAAATAGAGAAGGAGCACTCAGTAGAGACGAAACCTCCATTGCCAGCTAATTCCCTATCTTAAGGAGGTCACGAGAGGATAAGGATGACAGAAATAGGCTACCAGCCCATAGAATGGCTGGGCAATAAAGTAAAACTCCTTGACCAGACCAGGCTCCCCCGGGAAGAGGTCTACCTGGAGCTTAACGATTATCAGGAGGTCGCCGCAGCAATTAAGGAAATGCGAATCAGGGGAGCGCCGGCAATCGGGGTGGCTGGCGCCTACGGAATAGCCCTGGGCGCCCTGAAGATAGAGACCGGTTCTAGAGACGAATTCCTGCTCAAGCTCAAAGACATTATGCAAACCCTGGCCGCCACCAGGCCCACGGCGAGAAATCTCTTTGCGGCTATTGACCGCATGCAGCAGGCAGCCGGGGCCGGTGGGGATATGGAACAAATCAGAAAGGCGCTGGTTAGTGAAGCAGCCAGGATACACTCGGAAGAGGCTGAGGCAACCGGAAAGCTGTCCTGCTTCGGTGCTGAATTAATCAAGGACAACGCTACCATCCTGACCCACTGTAATACCGGACCCCTGGCAACCACCGGCTGCGGCACCGCCCTAGGCGTAATCAGGCAGGCAAAAGAACAGGGCAAGAAGATAAAGGTATTCGCCAGCGAGACCCGCCCCCTCCTCCAGGGGGCTCGCCTCACCGCCTGGGAGCTGAAGCAAGCCCTCATCCCCTTTACCCTGATTACCGACTCTATGGCGGGGTACTTTCTCAGCCGTGGCGAGATTGACTGTATCATCATCGGTGCCGACCGTATTGCCGCCAACGGGGATACCGCCAACAAAATCGGCAGCTATACCCTGGCTGTGCTGGCGATGGAAAACGGCGTCCCCTTCTACGTCGCTGCCCCGGTAAGCACCATTGACCTCTCCCTGGCCTGCGGTGACGAAATCCCCATCGAGGAGAGAGACCCCGACGAGGTGACCCACTTCCAGGGAGTAAGCACCGCCCCCGAGGGCACCAGGGCAGCCAACCCCGCCTTCGATATTACCCCCCACTACTATATAACCGCCATCATCACGGAAA
>CAZYRA010000067.1:0-6539 GCA_964649385.1 uncultured Dehalococcoidales bacterium
GATCTCCACCGTGACAGGGTGGCATGTTAGGCCGCTACACCACGGGGCCACTTAAAGTTACCTGTTAAAGTTTATCAATGCCGGCAGGTTGTGTCAAGGGGCACACTGTGGAAATTAGCTATCGGTTGGTATGTATTGTTTGTCTATCCTGTTGTATGATATAATAAATTACTAAATTTTTTGGGGAATAGATGGTAACTAAGAAAGCAGCGGAAAAGGTTTTAGAGACGGAAGACATACCACAGCGCGGCTACGAGTTGGTGCTGGTTATCAACCCGGAGATTGTCGATGAGCAGTTAGAGGCCAAGGTTGATGATGTAAGCAGGTTTATCACGGAAAGAGGTGGCGTCATTTCCTCTGTGGAACAGTGGGGTAAGCGGAAGCTGGCCTATCCGATAGGACGCTTCGCGGAGGGTAATTATGTGCTGAGCAAGTTTGAATTTAAGCCGGCGTTGTGCAAGCAATTGGAAACCAGCTTGCAGATTTCAGAGGATGTGCTGAGGTACCTGTTGATAAGATCGGATGATTGAATAATGAGTAAAGACTGTACTTGAAGGACCTGGAGAGAATAAGGAGTATTGGGGCGATGGCAAGCGTAAACAAAATGATAATCATTGGTAATCTTGGCAGTGAACCCGAGATGCGCTTTACCCCGAACGGCAATCCGGTAACTTCATTTCGTGTCGCGACTAATTGGAGTTATACTACCAGTCAAGGTGAGCGCAGGGAGGAGACAGAGTGGTTTACTGTGGTTGCCTGGAAAAAATTAGCTGAGCAGTGCAACCAGTTTTTAACCAAAGGGAAGCTCATCTATGCTGAGGGAAGGCTACGAACACACACCTGGGATGGTCAGGATGGCGAAAAGCGTTCTCGCAATGAAATTGTGGCTGACCGTGTAACATTCCTGCCCAATGTGGCAGCGGCCTCTTCTCCCGAAGAAGTGGTGGGTGAAGTTGAAGGCAATGATTTGAGCCCGGAAGATATCCCGTTTCAGTAAAAATATAATAGTTAGTGAGGGATTTGCAGGTGGTGGTCGGACGACAATTTAATAGATTTAATAGTGGTACGAAGAGAAAGTGGAGTGGGTCAAGATATGCACCCAAGCGGAAGGTCTGTTCGTTCTGTGTTGCTAAGGCTAAAACAGTCGACTATAAGAACCCATTAAAGCTGCAGCAATTCATTACCGACAGAGGTAAGATTACGCCGCGACGCAAGACCGGTGTTTGTGCCAGGCACCAGCGGATTCTGGCAATAGCCATTAAGAGAGCGAGACACCTGGCCCTGCTGCCATATGTACCAGCCCATCTTTATCAGGTGTCAAGTCAGGCATAGCTCGCTTGGCCATGTCGGTAAGAAGGATACCTGGCTGTTAGCTTCAGCCAGCAGGTGACTGTAGAATAGCTGTTCTCTGTGCCCCTTTTCTTTTGTTAAGAGAGGGGCATTGTCTATCCCCCCGATTGGTATACGCCAATCCTGCTTAAGGGCTATTGACTGCCATGGTAGAATAGATATATAAGGAAAGGTGAGACTTAAAAGTCTACTTTGGATATAGGTGGTATTGTTCTTGCCGGTGGTAAGGGCATGCGTTTGAGAGAGAATAAGGCGCTGGAGATTATCGGCAAGCGGACTTTACTTGAGCAGGTAGTGTTCCGGCTCAGTCTGCTGGATAGCGATATTCCCATCGTTATTGCTTCTGGGTGTTGTTACCCACAGCTTGCCGGTTATCCGAGGTTGAGAATAGCAGGTGATATTTATCCCGGTAAGGGCCCCCTGAGTGGTATTTATACCGGTCTAAAATCATCAGATTCATTCTATAATCTGGTTGTGGCTTGCGATATGCCCTTTTTGAATCGAGACTTATTGCTCTATATGATAGAGGCTGCTACCGGCTTCGACCTGGTGATACCCCGCCTGGGTAACCTGATCGAACCGCTTCATGCTGTTTATACAAAGGACTGCCTGGTCCCGATAGAACGCTTGCTTGAGAAGGATAGCTTAAGCGTTCGGGGGCTTTTCCCGATGGTCAGGGTAAGGTATGTCGAGGCTGAGGAGATTGAGCGGTTTGACCCTGAGCACCTGAGTTTTTTCAATATCAATACCGGGGCAGACCTGGAGAGGGCGAGAGGGCTTATCGAGAGGTTTGGGGGGATGAGTTATGATAAGTGTTGAAGAGGCACTGGATAAAGTCCTTGGTTATGTCAGTGTTCTAGGGGAGGAGGAAAAGCCTATTCTGGACTGCCCGGGGCAGGTCCTGGCCGAGGATATTTATTCTAGTATTGACATTCCGCCGCTGGATAACTCGGCTATGGATGGTTATGCCATCAGGGCTGAGGATAGCAAAGGGACCAGCGAAAAAACGCCGCGGTTTTTGCGTGTCATTGATACAGTGGCAGCCGGCACCATTTCCGGGTGCAGACTGGAGAGGGACACGGCTATCCGTATTATGACGGGGGCCCCGGTGCCCAAAGGCGCTGACAGTATCGTCAGGTTCGAGGATACCGATGAGGCCTCACGAGTTGGGCCTGTTGCTGAGATAGGTATTCTTAAAGAGGTGGGGGCTGGATTTGATATTCGCCGGGCGGGTGAGGATGTTTCCCAGGGGGCAAAGGTATTAAGCAAGGGGCAGGTAATCAGACCATCGGAGGTTGGTGTCCTGGCTTCCCTGGGGTGGGGTACGGTCAAGGTCATCCGCCGCCCCGAGGTGGCCATTCTAGCCACCGGGGATGAACTGGTGGGTGTTGGTAAACCCCTGCCTGCCGGTAGGATATACAACAGCAATAGTTATAGTCTGGCGGCTCTGGTACGGCGTTATGGCGGCATTCCGAAGATGCTGGGCATAGCTCGTGACAATGAAGACTCGGTGGTTGCCAGCCTCCACAGTGCGCTGGACGCCGATATGCTGATAACCAGTGGTGGTGTCTCTATGGGGGACTATGACGTCATCAAGGACGTCTTAGCTAAACAGGGTGAGATTGCCTTCTGGACAGTCCGAATGAAGCCGGGGAAACCTCTTGCCTTTGGTATAATTAATGGGGTTAATGATGCCGGCACAGTGACAAAAATACCGCACCTTGGCCTGCCGGGTAATCCGGTCAGTTCTATGGTTACCTTTGAGCTATTTGTACGCCCTGCTATCCTGAAGATGATGGACAGGAAGGATTTGGTCAAACCCAGTGTTAAAGCGGTGATAAGGGATTCCGTGGTTAATAATGATGGGCGGCGTATCTTTGCCCGGGTTGTGGTAGAAGAGCGTAATGGTCAATACTTCGCTAATCTAACCGGCCCTCAGGGTTCGGGGATTCTGAGCTCAATGAGCCTGGCCAATGGCCTGGCGGTTATTCCTGAGGATAGGACGGGGGTGGCGGCGGGGGATACCGTCCAGGTGATGATGCTGGACTGGGGGAGGGAGTAAGGTTTGATAGTTAAGGGCTCTGAATTTGTTTTTGAACCACCGCCAGTGGTATCCAGGGCGAGGCGTGTCTTGATTAAACCCAGCGCCAGCTATTCGCTGCCATATCCGGTAACCACCAGCCGGGAGATACTATCAGTGATAATAGAGGGCATCAGACGGGTTAGCGAGGCCGATATTCTTCTGCTCGAAGGTCTGCCTGGAGGGGCAGCGGTCAAGCCAGTATATCATGACCTGGGCTATGATTTTCCCCGTGTAATAATGCTGGACGTCAAGGACTGTGTCTGGGTGGAGGTGGACAATCCTCTGCCTAAGCCTCTGGCGGTGCCGACCTTCTGGATACCCAATGTTATCCTGTCCAGCGATTACCTGATAACGGTTGCCCCACTCAGGGTTGCCCAGGAAGGCGGTAGGCTTAGCCTGGCAAACCTACTTTCACTACTGCCCAGCACCAAGTATGGCGGTAGAGAGTGGGATGGCTGGCCGGATCTGTATGGCCTGGGAATAGACAGGGTGTTGGCTGACCTCTATTTTACCTTACCCTTCGACCTGGGTATTATCGAGGCCAGGCAGAAGTTTGTCAGCGGGGATGACCCCACTAGAGGTGAGGCCGAGGACTTCGGCAAGATATTTGTTGGTGAGCCTTATGAGGTTGATGTTGAGGCCTCTGAGTTACTCGGGCTCAGGACAGAATACCTCGATTTGATTAAATTGGCTAAGGTGGTGTTTGAATCCTAAAGACATCTTACTAATACTCGATACTAAAGCTGGAGTGGCCCCCGGTATAGGCTGACCATCTGGTGACTACCTCAGTTACTCTTGCTGCTGGCGGTCCCGTTTCAAGGTGGCTGATGAGTTCCTCCACCTGATTTCTTTCCCCTTCCGCTTTGACTTCTACTGCTGTCTCCCAGGGCAGATTACGCACATAGCCGGTCAGGCCCAGTTCTACTGCCCACCTTAAGGTAAAGTCACGAAAGAAGACACCCTGGACATGGCCATATACGGTTACCTGAACCGAGGCTAAATCACTAACCATTTACCCTTCACCCTGGGATGGACTCCGGGAAACCCACTGCTCAGGGGGTATGCAGGTTAGCTTGGCCGATATGCTGGTTATGGAATCTATCCCTGCTATTCTTTTGTCTCCTCCCTCTTTCTCTTCTTGATTACTTCCACTGCCGTTGAGGTCGGCATTACTTCTGTATCAGCCAGTATCTTCCTGGTCTCCTTCTTGGTTTTTTTCGGTTCTCTATGCCGGATATCACGTTTTCCCATAACAGCACCCCTGTTTGAATATTCGTCTGGATATACTCTCTACATTGAAGTTTAGCAAAGGGAGGCTATCGTGTAAAGTGGGTGGGTTTGCCCGGACTAAGTACAGGGTGGGGGCGGTTGACTGAGAAATCCCTCAAGCGCGGAACGGGCTGCCTCGGTCTCGGCCAGCTTCTTGCTTCTGCCGGTACCCTTGCTCAGGATAGTGTCACCGCTTCGCACCTCGACGGTGAAGATTCGGTTGTGGGCCGGTCCCTCTGTCCTGGTGACGTAGTAGGCAAGCGCCTCGTCTCTTCTTGCCTGGACGAATTCCTGAAGCCGTGACTTATAGTTGGTCTCAGTGCCCTGGCTAACCGCTCTACGCAGCTCTGACTGAAACAGCCTCAGGGTACACTTCCGGGCGGTAACAAAACCCTGGTCAAGGAAGATAGCCGCTATTATTGCTTCCAAGGCTCCGGCGAGGTTGGTTGTCTTGTCTCTCCCCCCGTTTGTCTCCTCACCCTTTCCCAGATAGAGGTAGTCACCAAGCCGGATAGCTCTGGCTACCCGTGCCAGGGTGTCGCCGCGAACCAGTGCGGCACGAAGGTTGGTCATCTCGCCTTCGCTGGCGTCGGGGATGTCCTGGTACAACTCCTCAGCGATTACCAGCCCCAGTATGGCATCGCCAAGAAATTCCGGTCTCTCGTTAGATTGGGGCACCTGTGTGGGGTTTTCATTGACAAATGAACTGTGGACCAGCGCCTGCTCAAGAAGCAGAGCGTCATTAAAGGAAACACCCAGGGTTTTCTCCAGAGCAGCCCTGTCAGCCAAAATACCACCCTCTTTCTTAATCAGTTTGTTTACTCAGCATAAAGAGAAACGGCCGTTATGTCCAATGAGCTCTCCATACCGATGGCTCCCATCAATCCCATTTTAGCCTCCGCGGCTACCTTGCTCCCCCATTTCAATGACTGTACGTTTCTTTCCCTACAGAAAAAAGAAAAGGTAGAAAGCATAAAACCCGTAGAAGAGGTAGAGCTTTGGGTTACGCAATTTTACGCCAAGCAGACCCAGAAATCCCAGATAACCTAAATAGCCCAGATTATGCATACAATACTTCCTTGCCTGAGCAGCTAACGGTACTTAGGTATCTATTTTAACCTTTAGCTGGTTAGAGGTGAAAGTCCCTACCCTTTATATACAAGGAATATTATACAGAAGGTGTCATAGTCATCGACTGTCTTTCACAGGTTGGCTACAGCAAGAATCCGACTGGTACCAGATATGGCAGGCACGGTACCTTTGACTTATCTCGTCTTAGACGCTATAATTTTAGCGCGCTGGGGAATAGTCTAGTGGTAGGACGGCGGACTCTGAATCCGTGAGCGAAGGTTCGAATCCTTCTTCCCCAGCCACTAGAGACTCAAATCGAATCTTGGTTGATGCTGGCCCGTATCGCCGCCAGGGAATCCTTAACCGTCCTCTGTGAGTTAAACACCGCCGCCCCGGCTACCAGCACCCTGGCTCCTGCCTTCACCACCCCGGGAGCCGTCTCGGTATTAATACCGCCATCCACCTCCAGTTCAGCCGTCAGCCCTCTCCGGTCAAGCCCGGTACGCAGGCGGGCTATCTTGTCCAGCATACCCTTGATGAAGGTCTGCCCGCCAAAACCAGGATTAACCGTCATTACCAGGACCAGGTCAAGCTCGGGAAGGATTTCGTCAAGCATATCCAGCGGCGTAGCCGGGTTAAGAGACACCCCGGCTTTAACCCCCAACCCCTTAATCATCTGTACGACCCGGTGGATATGAGAGCAGGTCTCAATGTGAACGGTAATAATATCCGCTCCGGCATCGGCAAAGTGTTTAATCTGCCGCTC
>CAZYRA010000068.1:0-4543 GCA_964649385.1 uncultured Dehalococcoidales bacterium
CACGAGGGCATGCCCCTTTTAAGCCGGCCCAAGCTGATTCACCTGGTGCGAACCAAACTTTTCAAAGACCCGCGGTCAACGCCTGAAAAACTCCTGAAATTTTATCGCTGGCTGAAAGAGAATGACGGATTTTTTCACAACAAGGCGCCGCCGCAGGTTATCGGCGGGATGCCTGACAGATATCCTTCATGGCTTGGCGGGAAACTAACGCCAGAGGGAGGCAAGAGCTTTGAACAACGAAAACCGGGAAGGGACTCGGGAAATGGAGAGCATCGGCGAGATCCTCTCGCAGCAACCAGGGCTGGCGGCTGGAAGATTGGGGGAGAGGAACCAGACGAAGAAAACGAGGGCTGAAGAATGCGAGTGCCATACGTGCGGAGCCAGGTTTGAGGGAGAGGTTAGCATCTATGCGATTGCGGGCAGGACGAGGGAGTTCCATCCCTGGGAATGTCCTGCTTGCAAGGAGAAACGGGAGGCCGAGGAGGAGAGGGAGCGTCAGGCGTACCTGGAAGAGGCCAGGCGAGAGGAGAGAGATAAGTGGCGCCGTCAGAGTGGCATACCCGATGACCTGATGAATCGAACCTTTGGCAACTTTGAGAATAGCTGGCAGGATCGCTCGCTGAAAGTTTGCCGGAAATATGCCGAGGGTTTCAAGCTGGAAGAGGCCAGGGGTTACCGTTCCCTGATTCTGCATTCCGAGAAACCGGGGCTGGGTAAGACGCATTTGATGGTATCCATCGTGAATTACATCATCGACAACTGGGATGGGGAACCTGGTCGGCTAGCCTGCCCCATCAGGTTCGAGAGTGGCCCCGGCCTGGTCAGACGCATCAGGGCAACCTACAACCTGCCCCAGGCTGATTGGAACCATGAACGAGAGGAGGATATTTATGCGCAACTCCGAGGCGTCAAGTTGCTGATGCTCGACGACGTGGGGAAAGAAAAACCCTCTGATTTTACCCGGGAGCTCTACTGGTATGTCATCGATGAGCGGGTCAAGAGTGGGTTGCCTATAGTTATGAGCTGCCGGCTGCCTCTTGAGGGAGAGAACTCTCTCGAGAAGTTGATGGGGGAGGACACTGTTGACCGGCTGTACGGCATGACCCATGGTCACATAGAAACCCTGAAAGGCCAGAGCTACAGAAGAATTAAGGGTGTAGCCTAACGAGGCTTGAGGTTGATAGGAATGAGGGTAGTCGCAACCCTGACCATCGACGGAACCAAAGAGACCAGGATTGAAGGTGAGAGTCCCTTTATGAGTGGTGAGCGGGGTGACAAGCTGGAACAACGCGGGCTCGGTGTATGGGTATGCAACTGGCGGTACGGCTGGCTGGATGGTAAGGGCACTCACCATAAGAGCCGGGTTTTCATTCCCTGGTCATCGTGCCTCTATATGGAGACCAGGGAAGGAAGCGCTGTTCGGTGCCAGAGACCAAAAAGGCCCTGATTTGGAGAGTTGGAGATGAAAGAGACGAAGAAAAGAACGCTCTACGAGTGCTCGCATGCCCGGGTAAAAAGCGATTGTATCTATTGCTTTAAGGGCTACCCGCTCTGTCTCCGGTCAGGCAACGGGCATCTGGACATCATGAGACTGGCAAAAGGGTCCCGCCTGGCTTTCAAAACGTGCCAGAGCTGCCCGGACTTCGATTGCATGGGGCCGCCGGTACCGCCGGAAGAAAGGGGCTGGCTCGAAAAGAAGGAGGCGAAATGACAGCGTGGTTAGGGAATCTATACGAGAAGATATGGCGGAAAATTGGCGGCAAACCGTGGACTGAGATTATCCGTGACGAGCAGAGGCAGTCGCCGCTGGTTTTTCTGCTTATCTTTCTGGGAATGGGTATCCTGACGGGCAAGCTAGCCGGGAAATACTGGTGGCAGCTACTGCTTGGCTTTCTGCTGGGCGTGCTCTGCGGGCATTTCTGGTGGTGAATGACATGGATGAGGATATCTTAAAGCGGCTGCGTGAACAGGAAAGGATCTTGGGCGAAATGCGCGATAACGTGCTGGGCTGGATGGACGACCTGCTTCGCGACGCCTTCAACCCGGAGAGCTTTCTTCGCTATGTCGCCAGTATGGGGATCGACCTTTCGCAGGTCCCGAACCTGGTCGGACGGCGCGACGGGTCTGGTCCCTATCGGGTGCTCGGGCTGGAAAAGACCGCAACCAATGAAGCAGTAAAGAAACGGTACCGCGAGCTACTCATCAAGTTACATCCCGATACTGCCGGGGTGAAGGGTACTGACTTCCTGCTCCAGCTGGTTCTGGCCGCTTACGAAATGATAAGAGCAGAAAGGAGATGGCAATAGTTGGCTGGGAAGATGAAAGCATCGTCTTATTTCATCAGTGACGCATGCTTACGCTGCGGCCGTGACTTCAGGGATGGTGAGGCGTGTCTTGTGGCCTTTGGCGGACCTGATTCGAAATACAGGGATGTCGGGCTGACTATCTGCCGTGACTGCTTTCAGGGTGAACGGCTGGATAAAATCCCGTTTGTAACCGTTTATTTCCGCAGGCAGGAGGGAACGGCCTGGCCAAAGTATTGCGGTTCAAACGGCGTCGCCGGGTGGGCCAAGGTGTCTCGCCTGAGCAACGGCGCCTACCGGGTTGGTCTGCACCGCGGACATGTGGAGGTATGGTCTAAGGATTTGGCGGATACCACAGAAAGCTTTGCCAAAAGCCATGCGGGGGAGATGGGGTACTCCAGGGACTACGGTATCTATGGCCCCAGGTCTCTCGGTGATTTGATTGTGCATACTGAAGAGGAGATACGGTTTGTTGACCTTATGAGGCCGGAGCCGCCCGAAGACCCCGGCGCAGAGGCGGCATTAGACCACTTCCGAAGGCTTGATGAAAGGAAGGCGACAGAGCTTCTCGCACATTATGGGGACGTCTTTGGCAGGGCTCCAAAACTTGAGGACGTTAAAAATGGCAAGGTGCCCGAGGAGTTCGTGCGCAACCTGAAGACCCTGGAGGGTATGTTTCGGAAAGGTAAGGTAGGCGTATGCGAAACGTGTCCTACCTGCCAGGAGTTAATGCGACACGGAGCGAAGGGTGAAGGAGTTTCTCATTCTCATGGTTTTGAACCAGAGTCAAACCCGGTTGGACGCTATAGTGAGGCTCTGGATAAGCAGGTGGAACTCGGCGACTTCTGGTCTTCGCCGGAAACGAGGAAACAGTTTGAGGCCGTAATCGCCGAGCGACTAGCGGAAAGGGGCAGCTGTTACCAGGCCGGCCAGGTCACCAGCATGGTACTGCCGCCGCTTCTCCGCGGAGAGACCTTCTTTTGGAGCGAGCCTATTTGCGGGCTGATTGAAAGTGCGGCCAGGTCTATTCCGGAGACCTGGACATTGAGGGAAGAAACTCTGGAGCCGCTTCACGCTTTTGCCTGGTTAGCCAGACCGATTAGCATTCCAAGTTCAGAGGCACCGGTTTGTGCGATTGGCTGGTTTCCTGCGCGGAGGCAGGGCGGACGCGTGGAAGAGTTCATCCCACCCTATGAGCGCCCAATATTGACCGACCCAAGACGGGACGCTTTATGCCTGGTATTCTTTTCCGTATCACCCTCTTTGCCCGTACCCTTCCCCGGGACACTGGCTTTCTGGCCCGTCATGGCGCAACTAGGACAGGTCCATGCCGAATGGGAGCACGAATTGGTAGAGGGGGGCTTGTACAACGATTTCCCGATAAGGGAGAAAGCTGCCTTGTTTGCCACCATGGTGACTTTTCTGGAACAGCGGATTCTCCTTTCGCCCAGATTTCTGGCGGACAGGGCTTCCCGACGGCGAAGCAAGAAAGCGAGGCAATCACCGCCATCTGAGGAGATACGCGTTGTCAGGTTGAGGCACATGGCCTACCGCGGCGAAGGCGGGGATCGTGACGTCCAGTGGACATGCCAGTGGATCGTGCGTGGACACTGGCGGAACCAGTGGCATCCCAGCCAGAAACACCATCATCCAAAGTGGATTACCCCTTACGTCAAGGGGCCGGAAGACAAACCGCTGCGCGAACCGGGACGACTTTTCGCTGTCGTCCGCTAGTTGAGGAGGTAATTATGAAGCCGGTAGAGATAGACCGCTTTTTCAGCAGGTGTCCTTGCTGTGGTGAATCCTTTCGGACAGACAAGCCCGGGGACCGCTACTGTTACGCCTGTATCCGCTGGTGTGATGAGAGGTGCCGCGTCGGCGGCGAACGCCATTATGGGGGCTACGTTCTTGCTGAAGGAGAGGGCAAAGCTGTTGCCATCTATTCTCGGTGTGAGGACCCGTTATTAGCCCGGGCCGAACTCCTGTTGACTATGGAAGAGGCGAGGGGAGGAAGGTTGAGGAGTGAATCCGTGGTACGCCCTATCCCCGGGGCGTCATCCCTCAATCTACGCCGCGCCCCGATCTGGGGATACTACGATGCTGACCCTACCTTCACTATAGAGGAGTTCCTGGACGCTTACCGGGATCGCGACAAGTTTGCCCGGCTCCTGGACAAGCTGGCCTGGTTAAGAACGAATGGCTGGAAGTTCAAGCCGGCTCCCAGCAAGGAAACGCCCTAC
>CAZYRA010000068.1:4643-6434 GCA_964649385.1 uncultured Dehalococcoidales bacterium
GATGAAGGAAAGTGACCTGGAACTTCTGACCGAGATAGCCCGATTCGAAGACTCGGCAGACATGAGTAAATTGAGGATGGGCTGGTCATGGCGGCATGTCCGCCCTATTCATTCATCGACCCTCAGCAGTCTGTTCAGGAAAGGCTACCTGGATAACGTCTTCCGCTCCAACTCCTATACCGGCTATCGCATCAGCGAGATGGGGAGGGCATTGATTGCCAGCAGCCAGCAGCCAGAAGATACGTCTGAGCCCCAGGCATGGCAGCAACTTGATATTGCCGATGGTCTTTTCAGCGACATCATCGGCCACGACGAAGTTAAAGAGTTGCTCACCGCCTGCTTGCTGGCGGAGAAACCGGTGCACGTGCTGCTGTCCGGACCGCCCGCCCTGGCCAAGACGCTTTTCCTCTGGGACATCGAGCGAGCGGCCGGGGAGAGAGCCATCTGGCTGATCGGCTCGGCCACCTCGAAGTCAGGCCTGTGGGACAAGGTCGCGGAAAGACATCTGCAAATCATCCTCATCGACGAGCTGGACAAGATGAACGCCGTTGATACCGCCGGCCTGCTCTCGATGATGGAGGGTGGTCGACTGGTCCGCGCCAAGCGAGGCAGGGAGCTTGACATATCCAACCAGGTGAGAGTGGTGGCCGCCAGCAACCGGTTGAACATGCTCTCGCCCGAGCTCAGGTCAAGGTTTGCCATCCGCAGGCTGGCCGCCTACAGCCGCACTGACTACCTGAGGGTGGTCAGAGGGGTACTGGTCAGGCGCGAAGGGCTTGACCAGGAACTGGCTGACGAAGTCGCCCGCCGCCTCGACGGGGTCAGCCAGGACGTGAGGGATGCCATCCGGGTAGCCAGGCTGGCGCCTCAAAAAGGAGTAGATAGGGCTATCAAATTATTATCAATTGGAGGTGATTCAAATGAAAAATGAGACGGAAATCAAAAACAAGCTGGAGTCCTATGAAGGGATGCTGGCCGGAATGGAAGCCGGGCAGGAAATCGCCAACCCGGACATATTCCTGACGTTCAGCCGGCATTTCCCCGGGGAGGTGATGGAGCTGCTGGGTTCCGCTTCCCGAGCCGAGATGCTGATCCAGAGGATGCCGCCGGAGGACCGGCCGTGGGTCAAACAGTGGTTCAGCTCGCTGGCCGCGTTTGCCCGGCAGGTGCTGGAAACCAGGATAGGCATCCTCGGATGGGTGCTGGAGAAGGAAACGGGCGGAGAGGGGGTGACCGGCGACCAGGGAATTTAGCTACGATTTTGAGGTTTTACTCGTGGTCGAAAACCAACCATTTAGCTTCGGCGGTTTGACCGCTGGCCGACCATATCAAACACGATGGCCAGACCAGCGGACAGCCACTTCAGCTTCAATGGTCGGAAAGGAGGCAAAATGGATGACCAGTTCATACAATCGGTAAAGGAGCTTAAGGAGCAGGGCCTGTCCCAACGGGACATGGCGGCGGAACTGAAGGTAACCCGCAGCCGCGTTCAGGAGGCTTTAAAGAAGCTAAATCCTCCGGCCGAGAGCAAGGCGCTGGTGCCGGAGGAAAAGCTGCGTGAGATTATTCGCGAAGAGCTGGAGCGCGCCCATGATGCGGAAGATGAGGATGAGAATATCAACGGACGGTTCCCCGTGATACGCAAGATGGGCGGGGGCATGGAGATGATCGCCCCGGAAGCGGTGCTGCGCCAGTACATGGGAGGAACTCCGGAGGAAGAGCTTGAGCTGCGGGCAATCATGAAGTTCCGGGCGGCCATGCTCATGGTCATGGACCTGGTCAATGTGCAGA
>CAZYRA010000069.1:0-6266 GCA_964649385.1 uncultured Dehalococcoidales bacterium
CATTGCTGAAAAGGCTGTTGCTGTATATGTGCGGATAAACAAAAGAAGCAGATAAGACTCGTTATCCGAATGTTCAGATAACGAGTCGAACGATTGAACAGGACGCTCCAGGGCCGTATCCCCGTGGAACTTGCCCGAAATGGCATCACTACTATGGGATCGGCGAATGCCTTCCTTTGGGAATACCTGCCCAAGTTCAATACCCAGTTTTCCCTCAAGGATGAGAAGGACCTTGAGACCAGCACTTTTCTGGAAGCCCCGCCTGAGGCTGACATCAATTCGATCCTTGCGGTGGTCTTGCCGCGTAGCATTGATTCAGGGCATACCCTCAAGTACCGCCATTCGTACTACCTGCCCTGCGTGCAGTATCCAGAGGGCCTGCGTCCAAAGTACTTCATCAAGGGCACCAAGGCCCTTTTCGTCAAGGCTTTCGACGGTACGCTTCTTGCCAACATCAAGGATGAGATCTACATCCTCAAGAAAATTGAACACAGGAAAGCACACAGCAAGGAGTTTGACTGCGTACCATCACCCGCCCACAAGGAGAAAAAGCAATATAAGCCGGCCCAGGACCATCCCTGGAGGACGAAGTTCCTCACTACGAGAGTACTCGAGAACCATATTGCCAAGCCGAGGGAGGAATACGACGAATGAAGCCATGGCCAAAGGACGAAAATCTGCATACGCTCGGAGAAGAGCATGTCTTCTCCAGCGAGGAGCTTGACCTGCTGACGCAACTCATCAACGAGGAACTCGAATATGCTTCGTCCGACATCATTCGGACATGGGAAAAAAAGTCAAAAACCATCCAGAACACTGAACGCTGGAGGTTTTAGGGAGGAGGAAATTATCATTTTCGGGCTACATAAATTTCGACCTGTGCGGTTGGAATAGGCGCTTAGCAGCTCGGATAGAGGTTATTACTCTTCCTCCCGATTTCAATGACATGGAGAGCTTGCCTTCGTGTAGCCACGAGTCCAGAGTGTTGTTCATTTCCAATGTGGTCAGAAGAGCTAGAGCCCCACTACCTTCAAATGACCAGCTCATCCCATTGTGTTTTTGCCTTTGGGCGACTAGACAATCGTTGGATCTTTCACTCGTAAATGTACAATTGTACATTTACGAGTTTATGCGCAAGTATAGAAGATGCGCAGGAATCACTGAGAAGGCCTCTTACCCTTCCTGGCTTAAGACTTTCTGCTTGAAACCTGCGCATTTTCATTGTTCACCTCATTCCCAACTTCCTTGCAAACTCTTCCTCTCTGTCTTTCCAGAGAGGTGTTTCAAGCAGGTCTTCAGGAGGTATGATCCTCTCTATTGCCTTCCTGAGCTGTTCCATCGAAGGTTTCGCATAAATTCTTGTTATCTCAATCTGGGAATGACCCAACAACGTTGAAACCTGTTCAATGGGCATCCCACTCTGATAAATCGTTGTCGCTTTGCTGCGGCGACACAATTCCTTACGTAAGGAATTGTGTCGTTATCCAAACTTAATATCATTCCAAACCTTTTTTTGCAAGCCGTTTTCCTATAACAAGTTGTCTGGATAAAGGTTAGCATAATATTTCTATCCAGCGTATCCTCAACATATCAAATTGAGGAGGATACACATGGAAATCAGTAGGAATCTCACAAAGTTTAGGATCAAGATGTCGAATGCCCTCACTCTCTCAGGGTATTCATAACACACGATTAGAGGATTCTAAACTGTTTTCAAGAAATGGAAGCACAAGAGCAGTCTTGCCGAAAGTTGTGGGATAAAGCCAATCACAATGAAAAGTATCTAGCCATAGATGCCAAATAATATCCAAACCTTTGAAATTGCAACTCCTTGTCCTACGTGAGTTACATCAGAAGGTTTGGAATGATATTAAGTTTGGATAACGGCACATATGAGGATGGACATGCTCAGGAATTGAAGCATCATACGTTCTTGCCATTGATGCATACTCCTGCAACATCGTCTGGACGCTTCTGACACTGAGTTCTGTACATTTGCCACCATGCATAGTGTTGAACACTATGTCTGTGTCCTTGCTAGATACTACAAAGGCGATGAACTCCTTGAGAAGGGTTGCCAGCTCGTCGATAATTGGGATATATCTTTCCTTGCGGCCCTTGCCCAAGACGTGAAGATAGGGATTGTCACGGTTCAGATGGAAGTTAGATGTCCTCAGGTGTACAATCTCAGAGACTCTGGCCGCTGATTCATACAACAGGAGGAGGAGCATCCTGTTACGCCTGCCTTTTTTAGTATCAGGAATTTGTTTGAGTATGAGAGATACCTGCTGTTCACTCATTCTCTTTCTCGGGTGTAGATAGGTTTTATGGGTTATTGACAAGCTATATATGAGGGTGTACACTCACATTGTGAGAGGTGAAGCAATGTCAAAAGACTCTGAAGATATCATTCGTCAACGACATATCGAGCGTATTCAGTTGGAAATCCAGCGTTTTCAAGCTGAGGTTAAGGAAAACACCCAAGATCCAGACCAGTTCATGACTCTCGTGGAAATGGAGCGTGCTATGTCTGAATTACGGAATTCAACCCAGAAAATCTATTCGGACATGCTTTCGGACACGCTACAGTCACTCGACGAGAAGCCTGTGGTAGATAAAAAAAAAAGAATTCAGGGAACTCGGGATAAGGCTGAAAGAGAAAGCCCGGGTGGAGAAGCACTATCTGACGCTCACCGGTCCTGTCTCGTTTTCCCGCAAGATGTTCGTTCCGGCATCGAAAGATGACAAGCAACGACTGACTTCACTGGGCTATCCAGGAACCATTTTGCCACTGGACATGGCCTTGGGCATCGACAAAGTCCCCGGCAAGATGTCGCTCCCACTGATGCTCGAGATCTCCTACTGGGCACAAAACCAGGGCTCCTACCAGGAGGCGGAGGACCAGATCAGGCGTACTCTTCACCTGGAAATCGGGGATGACACCGTGCGCAAGGTTGCTAACCTGATTGGCTCTATTGTCTTCATGCATGACCAGAAGAGGGCAGACGAAGCCTACCAGATGCTGGAAGGGGGGGCTGAAGTGCTGGATTTCTCCTACGACCGCGATGGGATACTGTACATAGAGATGGACGGGGCCGCATTCAACACCCGGCATCCTGGAAAGAATGACTCGACCTGGAGGGAGAACAAGCTGGGTATAGTGTTCTCCTCGGACGATGTGCACTTTCTGGGCTACGAGGACGGTGGTGAGGTCGAGAAGTTCTACATCGATCACAAGGAATACGCCGACTACATAGGCAACAGCCATGAGTTCGGCAAGCACCTTTTTGCTGCTGCATTGCGTAGTGGATACGGGAAATATCGGCGTACAGTGATCATCAGCGACGGGGCGACCTGGATTAGGAACCTCAAGGAAGAGTTTTTCCCCGACGCACAGCAGATTCTCGACCTTTTCCATGCCATCGAGAACATCCACAGTTTCGCCAAGTACCGCTTCGACAACGATGAGAAGCGTGCCAAGCCTTGGGCCCAGCAGATGGCAGCATTGCTCAAGGATGGCCAGTATCAGAAAGTGATAGACGAAGTGTCCTCCTATGAGGGCAAGACTATCCCGAATGTGGTGAACCTCCATACCTATCTGACCAATAATATAGATAACATCGACTACAAGCGGTATCGTGAGGAAGGCCTGTATGTCGGCAGTGGCGCCATCGAGAGCAGCAACAAGACAGTGCTCCAGAGACGGTTGAAGCAGGCGGGCATGCGCTGGGACGCGGCAACAGCACAGAACATGGTCACGCTCAGGGCAAAGGTTGTCTCCCAAAAATGGATCGAGGAAGTCGAGCGTTATGTACCGCAATTCTTTGCAGACCTGGATTACAAGGATCTCAAGACGATTCCTCGATTCTAATGACTTCTACCCATTTACCCAGAAAAACTATCTACACCCCCTTCTCTAGAACTGTCGCAACTCTATCATATTCTTCATACATAATTATGACCCTCCTAAGGTCATAATAAGTATCAGTCTGATTTGATGTTCGTGAAATGAAAATGCGCAGGTTTCAAGCAGAAAGTCTTAAGCGAGGAAAGTGAAGAGGCCTTCTCAGTGATTCTTGCGCATCTTCTATACTTGCGCATAAACTCGTATTGCTTGAAATTCTGAGGTTTCTGGATCTGCGTGCAGCGTGACAGGTGATGTACGGCTTCTTTCTCTCAAGATAGGACATCATCTCCTCTACGTAATACTTGCTTTTGATGCTTATGTCGGGAATTGTCTTTATGTGGTCTATGGCTTTATCCACATTGCCTGGCCAGAGGATCCTGAGAATATTTCGGATGGTCTCCTGTTTCTCCTTCTTCTTCATATTGAATGCCATGCTCGAGAGCTCCCTGATGCGCTTCACAAGATGATACCAGTCCAAGATCAGGGAATAGGGGCGGTAGCTGAAGTATTTGTCTATGTTTGCCCGTATGTTCTGGGCACCGTCTGAGAAGAAGATGAGATGCCGGTTCTCCATGAGATGGTTCTCAAGGAGGAATGCCACCAGAAGCCTAAAAGCACTTTCCATCCCAACGGCCATGATGACATAGGCTTTGCTATCCGCCTGTATGTGGATTACCGTATTCTCGACAAACTTTCGTTGTTTCACTCCACCATTCTTCCTTTCCTCCTTCTGGTGCCTCACCCCTACATCATCGATGCTGATCATGCAGGTCTCGGATGCCAGGGCCTCCATGCCCTTGGCCAGCGGGATGTCTCAAATCTGCTCTTCCACAGGCCTGCTAATGTTATAGGTGTCTATCATATCTGAAATTATGGTATTCCACTGCTCATTGGATGTGTCTGTTACCTTCGGCTTGGTGATGCTGGGGAGAAGAGCCTCTACATTGAGGGGGATTGCCATATCAGGATCAAATCCATTGGAGCTAAGGACTTCGGATACGCTTTTGCTGACACTTTCTGCATGGTCTGCGATTGTGCGATGGTGAAACAGAGCCCCTTCTTCCCTATGCATCACCCGGTTGAGGAGTTTCGCACTTTTCCTGTAGCTCAATTCTGTCACCATCGTGAGGGTCAGCTCCTCAAGGGAAAAGCTGACAAGCCTTTGCTTTGGCGTGAGGAAGGTGTCGAAAGCATCATCGATTGTTATGCTGAATCGGCCTATTTCTGCGTCGACGGCTCTATTCGGGCTTTTTTTTACGTCCCCACTAGCGAAGACAGCCTCGGTGAACTCCTTCTCCGCCTCTTTCCGCATGGAAATGAGTGCCTTCTCATACTTGTCGATATCAGAGAGGAGCCCTTTCAGCGTCTTCCTGTCGATCTTGTCAGGATGCGTAAGGTCGCACTCCTTGGAGACGGTCTTCTCAACGACGGTCCCGTCAGCGAGTGTTGTCCTTATTATGTATTCAAGCTTTGCCATTTTTGTTGCCTCCTGCCTTCCTTGCTGCAAGCTTTGCCCTTTCCTTGGATAAGATTTCCTCTGGGTCGCCTTTATTGAAGGCTGCCCTTAGGTAGGGAAGCCTTTCGGAGGGAACATATCCGAAGGATTGCATAAGAACATGATAGGACTTCCCATTCTCTCTCTTGGATTCGACCAGAGAGCAGTAATAGCCATCTTTACCATTCTTATTGTCAGGAATCGCCTTTACGAACACTTGCTAGCCTACTTTTATACAATTAGTTTATGTATTATATAAAAGTAACAGAAACTAGCCTACAATATGGCCAAAAAAAAGAATCATGCAGAAAAGTACATGACTCTCATGGGTTGTATGTTTTTGATGCCTTCATCCGCACAGGTCGAAAAAATTCATGATGACCACAAGAGGAACTCCAGATTCCAGCATATGAGAAGCCGTTGCATGTCTCATGGAGTGAGGTGTATAGCCTTCTTGTGTAAATAGCATTGGGTTCTTGTCTTTTGCCAGTGACACATATTTACTGACAATACCCTCAATACAGGATATGGTCATCTGTTCATGGGTTTGGCTGGAAAAGACATGTCGGTCCGGCTTGTCCTCTATGCGCCTGTGGGCAATGTATTTTAGCAGCATTTCCCCACAGGTCTCAGGAATACCGATCCTTCTTGATTTTCCGCCTTTTCCCCTTAACTTTAGTTTTGCACCCTTCGCACGGGAATCTACATCGCCTACAGTCAGATTGCACATCTCCTGAGCTCGGGCACCGCTTGCATACATCAAACTAAGCAACACCTTGTTGCGCAGCCCGATTTTTGTATGATCATCAGGCAGGCGTAGCAATATTGCCACTTCCTCAGTGCTAAAGACTGCACGCGCCTTCT
>CAZYRA010000070.1:0-2644 GCA_964649385.1 uncultured Dehalococcoidales bacterium
GTAATGGTCGAGTTCTTTATTGTATTCAAGAACTATTTTGTTGAGGTCTTGCCCTTCCTAGCAATTGGGTTCTTCTTGAGCGGCCTAATCCATGAGTTCGCTCCCTCACACTGGGTGGAGAAGCACCTCGGCGGGCGTGGGATAAGGCCGATTGCTAAAGCTGCTCTGGTTGGGACCATCCTTCCTATCTGCTGCTTCGGTTCCCTCCCCGTAGCGGTGAGCCTTTACCAGAAGGGGGCAAGGTTAGGTCCGGTCCTGGCTTTCCTGGTGGCAACACCAGCCACCTCAATAAGTGCCCTCCTCCTTTGTTACACCCTGCTCGGTGCAAAGTTCACCGTCTTTATATTCTTCGCTGTGATAGCGATGGGGTTGATTGTTGGCCTTATCGGGAATCGGCTCAGGGTTAAGCCCAGAGGCTACGTCTCGCAAAACAGGCAGCCGGCCCGGGACCCGGTTTGCGGGATGAATGTAGAGAGTGGGAAGGCAATCAATACAGAGTATAATGGGGAAACATACTACTTCTGCTGTCCCCGCTGCCAGCAGGCGTTTGAAAACGGACCGGAAGAGTACCTGGTCACTCAGGTCACCAACATCACCCATCGGATGAGGCACGTCGCAAGGTATGCCTTTGTCGATATGGTCAAGGAGCTCGGGCCGGAACTGCTCCTGGGCCTGGCCCTGGCAGCACTGGTGGCATCAGTTACACCGGTAGGGAGGCTGGTCGGAGACTATCTTGGCGGCGGTTTCGGCTATCTGTTCAGCACCATATTTGGGCTACTCGTATATATCTGCTCTACGGCTAGTGTCCCTCTGGTCGATGCCTTCCTATCACAGGGGCTTAATGTCGGGGCTGGCATGACACTACTTCTGGTTGGCCCGGTTACCAGTTGGGGAACAATCCTGGTCTTAAGGAAGGAGTTCGGTGGTAAGACCTTGCTTACTTACCTATCAGTTATCAGCGCTCTGGCACTGGCTTTCGGATATATTTTTTCAGTGGTATAGTAGTGTGGTTAAGGCAGGGGATACAGTAATTGTACTATAAAGGCAGAGGCTAATGGACAGCACGGAGAGAATCTCCATACACCTGGTTACCAGAGAAGGCAGGCAGGATATTGAGGATTTGGTAACCAGGGAGATGCCCTTTACCATTATCCTGAATAACCGGGAACTGGTGACTCTGCTCTGCTCTCCGCTGGAGCTTGAGTATCTGGCGGTTGGTTTCCTGACCTCAGAAGGGCTGATTAAGAACAGGGATGAAGTGAAAGCGCTAATCGTTGATGAGCAGAGAGGCGTAGCGCGAGTGGAAATTAAGGAAGAGAAGGATTTCCCCAGCGAGCTTTTATTCAAAAGGCTGATAACCTCCGACTGCAGCGGAGGGGTTTCCTTCTATCGCCCTAGTGATGTTCAGAACCGGGTGAGGGTAACATCTCAGCTCAGCGTATCAGCCACCTGGATCTTTAGCCTGGTCAAGCAGTTCCAGAATAGCTCACAGATTTTCCAGGCAACTGGCGGTGTCCATAGCGCCGCCTTGTGTGATATGAGCGAAATACTGATCTTCAGTGAAGACATCGGCCGGCATAATGCCATTGATAAGGTCTTCGGCAGGTGTATGCTAGACGATATACCGACCGATGACCGTATAGTAATTACCAGCGGCAGGATATCCTCGGAGATATTGCTCAAGGTAGCCAAAAGAAATGTCCCGGTACTTGTCTCCCGTTCCGCCCCGACCAACATTGGGGTAAGACTGGCCAAGGATTTAGGGGTAACCCTGCTCGGTTTTGTCCGAGGTGAGAAAATGAACATCTACGCCCACCGTTGGAGGATAGCTAGCGATGGGAAATAATAATGCCGAACTAAACGAAAGGGTTCTGAGCCTTAAGGGAAAAAGAAAGGTAGCTATCCTAGCCAATAACTACCAGCTGGATGAGGTGCAGGATATCGCCGACTTTGTCGGGGACTCTCTTAACCTCAAATTAAGGTAAATGTTCAGGTTCGATACTATCGAGGAGGTAATAATATGAGAAAGGTATACCTGGATAACGCCGCGACGACCCCACTGCTTCCCGAAGTTCGCCAGGCAATGCTGCCCTTCCTGGATGGGAGCTTCGGTAATCCATCCTCGCTGCATGACTGGGGTGATGCTGTCCGGGATGCGATAGAGACGGCTCGTGCCCGGGTGGCTGAGCTTATCGGGGCTGGTGCCGAGGAGATAATCTTCACCGCCAGCGGTACGGAAAGTAACAACTTTGCCGTCAAGGGGCTGGCGCTGGCGCAGCAGAAAAAAGGAAAGCACATAGTTATCTCAGCTATTGAGCACTTCTCTGTGATGCACTCGGCAAGAACTCTGGAGAAAGCGGGCTTTGAGCTTAGCCTGGTCCCAGTGGACAAATTCGGCGTGGTTGACCCTGAGGATGTGCGGAAGAGTCTGAGAAGTGACACCATACTGGTATCCATAATGCACGCTAACGGCGAGGTGGGAACAATCGAACCGATAGTGGAGACCGGCCGGATAACCAGGGAGCATAACGTGGTCTTTCACACCGACGCAGTAGCCACGGCTGGCACTATCCCCGTTGACGTAAACGAGCTGGGGATAGATGCTCTGAGCCTGGCGGGAAACCAGTTCTATGGACCAAAGGGG
>CAZYRA010000070.1:2744-5771 GCA_964649385.1 uncultured Dehalococcoidales bacterium
GAGTTCATTGAGGGTGAGGCCATGCTTATGCTATTGAACAGTCAGGGGGTTGCCGTCTCCAGCGGATCAGCGTGTACCTCAAAGGCTCTTAAGGCCTCCCATGTTCTTCTCGCCATGGGAATATCACACGAATTGGCCCAAGGCTCTATCCTGCTTACCCCTGGTATTGATAATACCGCCGAAGATATCGAATATGTTATTGATGTGCTGCCGCCGATAGTGGACAGATTGAGGCAGATGTCACCTCTTTATGCTAAATTTAGTAAAGATAACAAAGAGGGAGGTAAATAGTATGCCGGTCTATAGCGAAAAGGTAATGGATCACTTCATGAACCCCCGCAATGTCGGGGAGATCGAGGATCCCGACGGCATCGGGGAAGTAGGCAACCCGGTATGCGGGGATATGATGGCCTTCTACATTAAGGTCAAGGACAACCGCCTGGAAGATGTTAAGTTCAAGACCTTCGGCTGCGGGGCAGCCATCGCAGTATCCAGCATGGTGAGTGAGATGGCCATGGGTAAGACACTGGATGAAGTGATGAAAATCACCCCTAAGTCGGTGGCCGATAAGCTGGAAGGATTACCCAAGAACAAGTTTCACTGCTCCAACCTGGGTGCCCAGGCCCTGCACAAGGCTATAGAGAATTACCGGAGCAAGAAGAAGGAGGAGATAAAGAGCGATGACTAAGCCAAATGAAAAGAAACAGCGTTTCTGCCCCTACTGCGATGAAGAGATAATGTCAGCGGATTTCCCCTACTGTCAGGTTTGTAAGGTAACTGTCTTCTACTGTCCCAGTTGCCGAAAGCCATTACCCCGGGAGAACAGTGTATGTCCCCACTGCGGAGCCGAGATTAAGGGAGAGCAAAACTAAGGGGGGTGAGGCCGGAACTCATGTACCGGTCTCACCCTGAGAAAGGAGGACCGGGCGATGGCGGATTCCAGCTTAGAGAAGCAGCCTAATCAGACCCTGGATTGTATCGGTCTTTACTGCCCGATGCCGGTCATAAATACGAAAGATGAGATGGACAGTCTTGCTGTCGGCGAAGTCCTGGAGGTTCTGGCGGATGACCCTGCCGCCGAGGAAGACCTCAAGGCCTGGGCAAAATGGGCCGGGCAGGAGATGATTACAATAGAGAAAACCGACGAAGGAAAGAGATTTCTGATACGAAAAACAAAATAGGGGGTAGCTACTATGGCTGAGAAAAAGCATATACTCTATGTCCAGACAAGCGGTGTTGATACACCAAAGCGTCTCTACTCGCCCTTCGTTCTGGGCATGACCGCCAAGGCGATGGACATTGATGCCACCATCTATTTCCTGGGGGAGGGAGTAACCGTGGTGAAGAAGGGTGAAGCGGAGAAGGTCAGGGAGGGCAGTTTCCCCACCGTAAAGGAAGTAATGGACCAGGCAATTGTCGCTGGGGTTAAGCTGATGGTTTGTGAGCGGAGCACCCAGTTGCTCAACCTCGACCGGGGAGACTTCATCGAGGAGGCCAAGGTGGTCGGGGCTGCTACACTGAATGACCTGGTCCTTGATGCCGACGGCACGATGTGGTTCTAGTCAGAACCATGCCAGGAACCTTTGATAAGAACCAGGACAACCCGGGCAGAGCGGTCTGACTAAACAAGACCGCCGACATTTTGCTATAATTAAGTTCAGTAAAGTTTCTAAATATCTGGAAAGCCACTCTGGCACTCATTCAAGGCAATGCGCTAATTCCCGTGCCTGTAACACCCTGCTCCAGCGGCATGGGAGGAGTGTTGGCAAGATGTTGTCTGTCGGCGGCTATGGTTTTTGCTGGGGAATAATATGTTCGTTAACTTTTGGAAAAAACTCTACCAGGACCCTTTCAAGAGATATCTGGTCATATCTCTGGTCGTCCTGGGGGTTGCCATCTCCTTAACGGGTCAGGGAGAGGTAGAGCCGGTTCCCAACGAAGGCCTTGAGGTACACTTCTTTTACCTTCCCGGCTGCTCACACTGTGAGGAGCAAGAGCCGTTTAATGAAGAGTTGGCTAATGCCTACCCTTCAATTCAGATTATCGCTCATAACGCTTCAGAACCCGGTGGCGCTGCTTCACTAGCACAAATGCTGGCAGACTTGGGGCGAGATAAAAGACCGAGTTTCCCGGTAACAATCTTCGGGGAGCAGGTCTTTGGTGGCTGGAGCTCAGCGGAAATCAGCGGAGCCAGGATTGAACAAGCCCTGCAGGAATGCCTGGAGGGAAACTGTAGCGCAGCCGATAGTGAGGAGCCTGTCAATGAAATAACAGTGCCCATCCTCGGGGAAATAACGCTGTCTGACTACTCACTGCGCAGTATGGCAATAACCCTGGGATTTATCGACGGTTTTAACCCCTGTGCTATGTGGGTACTTGTTTACCTCATATCCTTGATAGCGACCATAAAGGACAGGAGGAAAATATGGCTGATTGTTGGCTCGTTTGTTTTTGCCTCCGGAGTCCTCTACTTTCTCTTTATGACGGCATGGCTTAATATTTTCCTGGTAGTTGGCTATCTCAGGCCGGTAACGATAGCGGTTGGATTGGTTGCCCTCGGCGGTGGAATACTGAATATAAGGGAATTTATAAGAACAAAGGGGGCTGTCGTCTGTGAGATTCAGGGTGAAGGGTCCAGAAAGAGGACTATGGACAGGATGGAGAGGATTGTCCGTTCTCCAATAACTGTGGCTACGGTAGCTGGAATTGTCGTCCTTGCCTTTATCGTAAACTCTATTGAGTTCGCCTGCTCGGCAGCAATTCCAGCCATTTTCACCCACATCTTATCCCTGAATGACCTCTCCACCTTCCAGTACTATTCCTATATCCTGCTCTACGTTTCCTTCTTTATGCTCGATGACCTCATTATCTTCGGGGGAGCTGCTTTCGCCATCAACTCAAGATTTGGAGACCGCTACGTGAAATACTCCAAACCGGTAGGTGGGACGGTGCTACTTGCTCTAGGGGCACTAATCCTTTTCGCGCCAAATCTACTACGCTAAACGAAGCCTTCTACCCGGGAACAGG
>CAZYRA010000071.1:0-1937 GCA_964649385.1 uncultured Dehalococcoidales bacterium
TAGTTTCTAATATCAGCTATCAGGATATCAGCGCCGTTATCAGCAATTACCCGATGGAGAAATACGAGCTTAGCAAGGAAAACTTGCTTGCTCATGAAGAAGTGGTAGAGCGAGTAATGAGTGACTATACGGTTCTACCCATGAGAGCTTTTACCATAGCAGCCAATGCTGAGGAAGTAAGAGATTTCCTCCGAAAGCACTACAGGGAACTGACCGGTTTGCTAAAGGACATGGACAACAAAGTAGAGCTTGGCTTAACTGCCTACTGGAAAGATATGGCTCCGATTTTTCAAGAAATCGTTAACGAGAACAGAAAAATTAGAACGCTCAGGGAAAAGATAGCTGGCATAGCCGAACGGCAGGGCTTCAAAGAAAAGATAAATTTGGGCGAGATGGTAGCCAGCGCCCTTAAATATAAGAAGGAAATTGAGGGAGAGGAGATACTCCGCTCCTTGAAAAAAAGTGCCATTGACTTTCGTATGAATGATGTGCGTGGTGATGAGATGATAATTAACGCAGCTTTTCTAATAGACCGGGGGTGGGAGAATGAATTTGATAGCAAAGTGCGGGAGTTAAATAGCAAGTATACCCAGCGAACAAGATTCAAATACGTTGGCCCGATGCCACCATACAATTTTGTTAATCTCCGGATTTGAAATCAGGCTAACAAGAATGAAATAAAGGAGGTCTACGAAATGCCAAACAATGAAGAGGAAAAAGAATTTGAGGTTGACTTCGGTGTTGGTAAACTAAAGTTCGGAGGTCTGTTCAAGGGAATCGGTAATTTAGTTGATCTGGCTTCTAAGCTAGGTGAAGAAGCTCAGGAAATAAAGAAGGTTGGCGAAATTAAAGGTTTACCCAAAGATGCCAAGGGTGTCTATGGCTTTAGCATCAGAACCCTGGCTGGAGGCAAGCCAGTAGTTGAGACCTTCGGTAATATAAAGGATACACCTAAGGGGCCAGTAGTGGAGGAAGTCAGAGAGCCAATGGTGGATGTATTTGATGAGCAAGACCATATCCTGGTTCTTGTGGAGCTTCCCGGGGTTCAGGAGGAGGACATTAAGCTTGAGATAGAGGGAGACATCTTAAAGCTTACTGCTACCAGTAAAAGCAGAAAATACGCCAAAGAAGTTTTGCTTCCTGCCAGGGTAAAGGCAGAGGCAATGAAGACCGTTTATAAAAACGGCATACTGGAGGTAACCTTGCCGAAGGGCTAAATACAGAGTAACAATCCTGGTTTCACCTCAGGATAATTCAGGGGAACTATAAGCAGGTTATTTGAAAAAGGGAAGAAGTATTATGACAAAAACCACGAGACAGTTGACACTTCGGGTAGCTGAGGCCCAGACCAAGGATGTGGGCAGAGCCATAGCCAGGATCGACCCTGAGAGCCTCAAGCAGATAGAGGCTGAGGTGGGAGAAATTATTGAGATTCAAGGTAAGCGAAAGACGGTGGCTAAGGTAATGCCCACCTACGTTGACGACCGTGGGAAGTCAATTGTTCAGATAGATGGGTTGGTACGAGGTAATGCTCAGGTATCACTGGATGAAAAGGTCACTATCCAGAAGACATCATGTTTACCAGCCAGCAAGATAGTACTCAGCCCCTTAACTCTGATGAAAACTATGCGGCACGACCGTGATATGAAATATATTGGCAGCCTCCTGGAGGGATTACCTCTGGTAGAAGGGGATACGATAAGGGCCAGCCTCTTTGGCACCCGCAGCCAGGATTTTACGGTTATAGGAACAGTGCCCAGAGGGGCGGTTTCGATTCACTCGGGGACCAAGGTTGAAATTAAGGGAGTATCTGAAGCCAAGCCAAAGGGACTTAAGGTATCTTATGAAGATATTGGCGGCCTAAGTAAGGAAATACAGAGGGTAAGGGAGATGATTGAACTCCCGCTGAAGTACCCTCAAATCTTCGAGCGGCTGGG
>CAZYRA010000071.1:2037-5741 GCA_964649385.1 uncultured Dehalococcoidales bacterium
ACCCACCCAAGGGGGTATTGCTTCACGGTCCGCCAGGTTGCGGTAAAACCCTGCTCGCCCGGGCAGTAGCTAACGAGACTGACGCATATTTTGCCCACATTAGCGGCCCCGAGATTATGGGGAAATTCTACGGTGAATCAGAGGGCCGCCTCAGGCAAATTTTTGATGACGCCAAATCTAATGCTCCGGCTATCCTCTTTATTGATGAAATCGATGCGATTGCTCCTAAAAGAGAGGAGATGGGAGGCGAAAAACAGGTTGAGCGGCGAGTGGTGGCACAACTTCTCGCCCTGATGGACGGGCTTGAGTCAAGAGGAGAACTTATCGTTATTGGGGCAACCAATATCCCCAATGTCCTCGACCCGGCACTGCGAAGACCGGGGAGGTTTGATAGAGAAATTGAAATCGGCATCCCCGACCAGAAGTCCAGGCTTGATGTTCTCCATATTCATACTCGAGGCATGCCTCTGGATGCTGATGTGGATCTAGAGAAACTGGCTAACATTACCCACGGCTTTGTTGGTGCTGACATGGAGGCTCTATGCAGGGAAGCTGCTATGAGTGCCCTTAGAAAGATAATACCTGATATCGATTTTCAGGCTGAAGACATCCCTTATGAGACACTACTGGCTCTCAGTGTGAGGATGGACGATTTCAGAGAAGCGCTGAAAGAAGTGGAACCTTCGGCAATTCGTGAAGTCTTCGTTGAGGTGCCCAATATTAAGTGGGGGGATATTGGGGGTTTAAGCAGTGTAAAAAATGTCCTTATTGAGGCAGTGGAGTGGCCGTTAAAATACGCTGACCTATTTGAGCAAGCTCACACGAAGCCGGCCAAAGGCATATTGCTTTCCGGTCCGCCGGGAACGGGTAAAACGCTGGTTGCCAAGGCCTTGGCTAATGAGACGGAGGTTAATTTCATCTCCGTCAAGGGGCCGGAGCTAATTAGCAAGTATGTTGGTGAGTCGGAACGAGGGGTGAGAGAGGTATTTAAGAAGGCGAAGCAAGCAAGTCCCTGCATCCTGTTTTTCGATGAAATTGACTCCCTGGTGCCGTCAAGAGGGCTAAGTGGGGGAGATTCTCAAACTACGGAAAGGGTAATCAGTCAGTTTCTCACCGAGCTTGACGGATTGGAGGAACTCAAGGGAGTGACCGTCTTGGCAGCAACTAACAGGAAGGAGTTAATTGACTCTGCTATCTTAAGACCGGGACGGTTTGACTTAATAATGGATTTTCCCGTTCCTGATGAAGAGACTCGAGAGGAAATATTTAAAGTACACACTAACGGAAAGCCCTTGGCCAAGGACATTAACTTAAAATTATTAGCACAACAAAGCGAGGGGCTAACTGGCTCAGACATAGAGGCCATTATCCGGGAAGCATCTATGATGGCTATTAGAGAGTATCTAAATACCGGGAGCAAGACAAAAAAACTCATCATTAATACAAGCTATTTAATAGAAGCTATTAACTCAATTAAGAATAGAAGGACGGAGTGATATGTCCGAGGAAGGCACCTATATCTATGGCATCATAGAGGAGTCGAGAGAGAAGCAGTTTAGTCTGGATAGTGCTATTGGAAACGGTATTAGTACCATCAGTTATAAAGACCTGGCGGCTGTGGTTAGCTCTACACCGGTGACAAGCTACGACCGCTTTGACCAGTCGCTGGTTGCTTCCGAGCTTAAAACTCATCAGCTCATTTTAGAAAATATCATGCATGATCATACCGTTATCCCCATAAGTTTCGGTATTATTGCCAAAAGTGAGAATGATGTTAAGCAACTGCTGGAGACAGCTTACGTTGACTTCAAAGATATGCTTCAAGAGATAGACAACAAGATAGAACTAAATGTACAGGCAACATGTTATGAGGCTGGGATTTTGAATGAGATAGTGAGTAAGAGCGATACAGTTAAAAGGCTAAGGCAAGAGCTGTTTTCAGCCAGTGTTGAAAATACTGATAGACTAAAGCTGGAGGTGGGCAAGGCAGTTGCCTCAGCGCTCGACGAGTTAAAAGGCGAGTATACAAACGACATTCTAAACACCTTGAAGGAGATAGCGGTCAACTCATGCCCCGGCAAGCTCGCCGACGTTAATATGATAGTAAATGAATCCTTTCTGGTGGATCGAGGTCTAGAAGCCATATTTGACAGGAACATAGATCAATTAGCGGAGAAATATGAAGACAGGTTGAAGTTCAAATATATCGGGCCGATGCCGCCATATAGCTTTGTCAGCCTGCGGGCAACCGTAATCGATGCTGACACAATTGATGGAGCGAGGCGAGTATTGAGCTTGGGCGAGCAGGTAACCTTGACCGAAATCAAAAATGCATATCGGAAACTGGCTAATAAGTGCCACCCTGATAAAAATCCTGATGACCCGGAAAAACTGGAGCAATTTAAAGCAATTACCGAGGCATATGAACTACTGCTGAAATATACCCAAAACCCTAAATCCAGGGAAAACGGCGGATATTCACTTAAGAGAGAGCAAACAGAGGATTCAATCGTAATCATTCGCAGGAGATGATTTATGGCTAATGAAAGAAAATACATCTATTGTGTCATCCCCGTGGAAAGTGAGGCCACCTTCAATCACACCGGGATTGAAGAAGAGAGTAGGATTTACACCATAAGCTATCAGGACGTAGCGGTTGTGGTCAGTGACACCTCGCTTACCATCTGTGACCCGACGCGAAAAAACATGGCAGCTCATAACAGGGTACTGCAGGTAGTCATGAAAGACTATACTGTCCTTCCAGCACGTTTCGGGCTCATTTCAGATAGTGCGGATGAACTTAGAGGACTACTCGCCAGATATTACTCGCTACTAAAGGGCCACATTAGAAAACTGGACAACCGAATGGAGGTAGGGGTAAAAGTTTTTTGGAAGAAAGAGGCGATGATAGCCATTCTAGATGGTAAAAGTCAAAAGATTACCAGGCTAAAGGAAGCGATAAAAACAGCACCACCGGTTAAAGCACAAGCGCTGGCAATAAAAGCCGGTGAGGCAGTAAAGTCAATGGCAGAGGAATGGCAGGCAAAATACTGTGATAGCGTCTATGCGAGGCTGATGAGGGTAGCGATTGATGGCAAGCGCAACTATCCGGTTAATATCTCAAACATATTAAATGCCTCTTTTCTGGTGGATAAGGCTAAAGAGAAGCAATTTGATGCTGCAATCGATGAGTTGGATTCAGGATGCGACGAAAGGCTGGATTTTAAGTATGTAAGGCCTGTTCCACCCTATAACTTTGTCAGTATTGAAATGTATCTGCCGGGAATTGGAGGATAGCGGATGGTCCTTATTAGTGCTCTGGGTGAGATTCTGGCGGCTCCGGTTAAGCTGGGCATAAAATTACTGGAGGCTATCAGGGATGAGGCAGACAAGGAGCTTTATCCCGATGAATCACAGATTAAAGAAAAGCTAATAGCGTTGCAAACGCTCCTGGAGTCGGGACAGATGACTGAGCGCGAGTACGAGGCTCAAGAGGAAAAACTAATTGAACAGTGGCGAAGAATTCAGAAAGGCAAGGAGGCATAAGATGGGGCTAGAGGCAAACAATAGAAGTAGTTCAACGCTTTTAGACGTTATTGACCGTATTCTGGATAAGGGAATTGTAATTAATGCCGATATCTCTGTATCCCTTGTTGGTGTTGAGTTACTGGGAATAAAGATAAGGGCAGCCGTGGCGTCTTTTG
>CAZYRA010000072.1:0-5616 GCA_964649385.1 uncultured Dehalococcoidales bacterium
TATTTCGATACCCGGTGGCATTTGCTGGCTTAAGGCGGCGCTGAAGAAGTGGGGGGAGACCTGCTTGTCTAAGAAGATGTCGGCAAGCTCAGCTTCGCTGGTTACTCCGATGGCTAACGGCATAGCCAGTGATATTCGGGGGTGGGGACTGAACCCCTTTGAATAGGCCAACGGGAGCCTTGCCCTGTGCAATGCCCTCTGCCACAGACGTATCAAATCAAGGTGGGAGATGAATTTTATCTCCTTCCCTCGCTTAAACCTAACCCTCAGGCGGTACATTTTGCTTCTGCTTTTCCTTGGTCAGTAGGACTTCTTCTATTTTTAGTCCCCGCATCTTGGTTATCACTATCTTTAAGCCCTTGTACTTTAGCTGTTCGCCTTGTCTCGGGATGTGTCCCAGCAGGTTGAGGATGAAACCGGCTACGGTCTCGTAGTCTTCGCCCTCAGGCAGCGCGAGCTCCATCTCTTCATTGGCTTCATCGATACGCATGCTGCCGTCAATCTGGAAGGTGTATTCGTTAATCGCTTCGTATTCCTTTTCCACACTGGCCAGCTCATCCCCGACCTGACCGACGATCTCCTCGACCAGCCGGCTCAGGCTGACCACGCCAGCGGTACCCCCGTACTCATCTACAATTACCGCCATGCGGTAGTTGTTGTCCCTCATCTCGGCAAAGAGCTCGTTAATATGCTTGGTCTCCGGGGTGAAGTAGGGGGGGCGGATGAGATCATCAAGGACGCTCTGGTTATCGATAGTTCCCTTGGCTAGTGCCATCAGCACGTCCTTGATGGAAAGGATACCGACCACATTGTCCATGTTCTCCTCGTATACCGGGAAGCGGGAGAGGGGTGATTCGGCGTAGAGGGCGAGGAAATCAGCTACTGTTGAGCCCTGCTCTATGGCGACTACCTCCGGACGGGGTACCATAACCTCACGGACCGGTCGGTCACCGAAGTCGAAAACATTGTGCAGCATCTCTGCCTCAGCTTCTTCCACTGTCCCTTCCTTATGCCCTACCGATATCATGGTACGGATTTCCTCTTCGCTGACCAGCGATCGGGATACCGGCTCCCCGCCGGCCATTTTACTCAGTCTTGAGGCTATTGAGCTCAGCGCCAGTACAGCGGGGGTAAACACCGCTTGAGCCACCTCTACCGGTCGTGCCAGTTTTATCGCTGTCCGTTCGGCGTTGTGGGCGGCGATGATCTTGGGGGTCGTTTCACAGAATACCAGGAGGATGATAGTCACTCCTATCGTGGCAATCAGGATGCCCTGTTCCCCCCAGACGGAGACGGCGAGCACCGTAGCCAGGACTGCCGCTGCTGTGTTGACCAGATTGTTGCCGGTCAGGATGGCGGAGAGCAGCTTCTCCGGATGTCGCATCATTCTGGCTATCCGCGCCGCACCGGGCACCTTGGTGCTGACCAAGTGCTCAACCCTTATCCTTTGCAGGGCGGTAAAGGCTGTTTCCGAACTGGAGAAGAAGGCGGATAGGAAGAGACAGACGATAAAGATTACCAGATATACTGTTTCTATGCCACTCATGTATCATCACCCCGCTCTTAGAAGCAGATTCAAGATTCCCTTTCTTCCTTTTAGTTCATCATAGCATTGGCTATTAGGGGTGTCAAAAGGGGGTATTGTCTCAACGCAAGGAATCTATGCTATAATTCCGGGAGTATGAAAATCCTGGGTATTGAGACCTCCTGTGACGAAACGGCGGCTGCAGTGGTGGAGGACGGCGCCAGTATATTGTCCAATAAAATTGCTTCGCAGGTAGAAATCCATGCCCGATATGGGGGGATTGTCCCCGAGGTCGCCTCCCGGCAGCATATCCTGAGTATCGTTCCGGTAGTTGAGCAGGCAATGGTTGAGGCTGGCACCAACTGGGGAGATTTAGCGGCTATCGCTGTTACCATCGGCCCTGGCTTGGCCGGCTCACTCTTGGTGGGAGCGAATGCGGCCAAGGCGATTGCCTTTGCCCGGAGACTGCCCCTTATCGGTGTCAACCATCTGGAGGGGCATATCTATGCCGGCTGGCTCAGTTGCCAGCGCATTGACTTCCCCCTGGTGTGCCTGATTGTTTCCGGCGGGCACAGTGACCTGGTGCTGATGAAAGGGCATGGGGATTATGTACTGCTGGGTAGGACGAGGGATGATGCGGCTGGTGAGGCCTTCGATAAGGCAGCCAGAATTCTGGGTTTGGGCTATCCCGGTGGCCCCGCTATTGAGCGGGCGGCGGTAGACGGCTCTGATTGCCTGAGCTTGCCCCGTGCCTGGCTGAGGGGGAACAATGACTTTAGCTTCAGCGGGGTAAAGACTGCCCTGTTGCGGCTGGTAGAGGGGGGTCAGGTCTCATCGGCGGCGGATGCGGCGGCTTCTTTTCAGACAGCGGTGGTTGAGGTCCTGGTCGCCAAGACCGTAGCCGTTGCTAGAAAACACCGGGTAAAGCATATTCTGCTGGTTGGTGGGGTGGCATCAAACAAGTTTCTCCGCCAGCAGATGGTGAGCGCCTCTCCGGTAACGGTCCTGATTCCAGAGCCTATCCTGTGTACCGATAATGCGGCTATGATTGCTGCCTGCGGATACTACCGCCTTCAGGCTGGCAAGATAGACGGTTTGGATCTGGATGTAGTTCCCTCCTTGAGATTGGCTTAGAGGGTGGTGATTGGCTTCTATCAGGTGCAGGGCTCTTCTGTATAGGTAATAGGTGTATTTTTTGCAGACCCACAATACTGTTCTGCGAGGTAGAGGATTAATTGTGACAGGGAGTAATGGGTTGATTGTGGGACTATAGCTCCTCTAAATGGATGGCATTGGCTGTAAATGCTTTTCCATGGAGTTGCGGCATTACGCCATATAGGGTATTATATAAATTAGCACTCTCGCACCGAGAGTGCTAAAATAATGGCCAAAAGGTTAGTCCAAAAAATAAAAAGGAGGATTTGGAATGGCAGAAAGTTTGAAGCCGTTGGCTGACCGGGTTGTAGTTAAACCCAGTGATAAGGAGAGGGTGAGTAAGGGAGGTATTGTTCTCCCCGACACCATCAAGGAGAAACCCCAGGAGGGAGAGGTTATTGCGGTTGGTGATGGCAGGCTATCAGAGGACGGTAAGAGGTTACCTATGGATGTCAAAGTGGGCGACATTGTAATCTATGCCAAATACGGTGGCACCGAGATTAAGATTGAAGACGAAGAATTCATGATTTTGCGTGAGAGTGACATTTTGGCTAAGAAGGCCAAATAATAAATCAGGTTTAGTATATAAGGAGGATAAAATTGGCAAAACAGATTGTATTTACTGAGGATGTGAGGCATTCCTTAAAGAAGGGCATAGATGCTCTGGCTGATGTGGTCAGGGTTACCTTGGGCCCCAAGGGGCACTGCGTGGCGCTGGATAAGAAGTGGGGCGCTCCTTCCGTAATTGATGATGGTGTTACCATCGCCAAGGATATTGAGCTCGCTGATCCCTTTGAGAATATGGGTGTGCAGCTGGTCAAGGAGGCCGCTACCAAGACGAATGACGCCTGTGGTGATGGTACTACAACCTCGACTATCCTGGCCCATGCTATAATCACCGAGGGTTTCAAGAACCTGGCCGCTGGCGCTGAGGCGATGTCGCTCAAGAAGGGTATCGAGCAGGCAACCGGTGCTATTATTGAAGAGCTCAAGAGGATATCTACCCCGGTAAAGGGCAAGGAGCAGATTGCCCAAGTGGCTACGATAACTGCCGTTGATAAGAAGATTGGTGACCTGATTGCCGAGGTGATGGAGAAGGTAGGTAAGGACGGGGTTATCACTGTCGAGGAATCCAAGGGACTGGCTTACGAGACTGAGTATGTCGAGGGGATGCAGTTTGACCGTGGCTATATCAGTCCCTATTTCGTCACCAACGCTGAGAAGATGGAGACGGTACTGGAAGACCCCTATATCCTTATCACCGACAAGAAGATATCCGCCGTGGCTGACATCCTGCCTGCTCTGGAGAAGATACTTCAGGTATCAAAGAACCTGCTGATTATTGCCGAGGATATCGAAGGTGAGGCGCTGGCCACCCTGGTGGTCAACAAGCTCAGGGGTACCATTAATGTACTGGCGATCAAGGCCCCTGGCTTTGGCGATCGGCGCAAGGCGATGCTGGAGGATATTGCGGTTCTCACCGGAGCCACTGTGGTATCCGAGGAGGTAGGGCGCAAGCTAGATTCCACTACCGTGGAGGACCTGGGTCGGGCCCGTCGGGTCGTGGCGGACAAGGACAAGAGTACCATTATCGAGGGCAAAGGATCAGATGAGGCGGTCAAGAGTAGAATTAAGCAGATTAAGGCTCAGATAGAGGAGACTACCTCTGATTTTGATCGCGAGAAACTCCAGGAGAGGCAGGCTAAACTGGTCGGTGGTGTAGCGGTAATCAAGGTAGGTGCTGCCACTGAGGTTGAGCTTAAAGAGAAGAAGCATCGTGTTGAGGACGCCCTTTCGGCGACCCGTGCCGCTGTTGAGGAAGGCATTCTGCCTGGTGGTGGTGTTGCCCTGATCAACGCTCTCCCTGTTCTGGATAAGATTGAGGTAAGTGGTGATGAAGCGACTGGTGTCAATATCCTTAAGAGGGCTGTCGAGGAGCCAATCCGCTGTCTGGCAACCAATGCTGGTCAGGATGGCTCGGTGATAGTGAATGAAGTGAAGAATAGTCCGGTCGGAGTTGGTTTTGACGCCGAGGCTGGTGAATTCGGTAACATGGTAGATAAGGGCATTATCGACCCGACCAAGGTGGTCAGGTCGGCCTTGGAAAACGCTGCCAGTATTGCCAGTATGGTTTTAATTACCGATGCCCTGGTCAGCGATATTCCCGAGGAGGAGAAGGCTCCGCCGATGCCCGGTGGTGGCATGGGTGGTGGTATGGGCGGCATGATGTAATCTCCTGCCCCTGTATCGTGATAGAAACGGCCGTAGTTTTTTGACTGCGGCCGTTTTTGATTGCAGTCTTGGGTAATCTGCCTGCCTGCTCCTGAAATCAAAATAAGGGTAATTCTAACTCTATAGGTGGTATTATTGGGGATACGTCGATAGGATATGATAGGAAGGTAGCGATGAAGGCACAATTGATCATCACGCATCCCGGCGGCGCGCATTTTGATGAGGTGACAGCCGTCAGTCTGGTTCTGACCGTATATTCCGATACGGAATTCCGTATTGAGCGGCGCGAGCCCGTCCCGGCGGAGTTGGATGATCCGGATGTGTGGGTGGTAGATATCGGCGATCGGCATGAGCCGGAGAAGCATAATTTTGATCATCACCAGTCCCTGGGCTGCCCGGCGGCGTTTGTCCTGGTAGCTGAATACCTGGGACTGGTGGAGACTATGTCCGTCATGCCGTGGTGGTATTTCAAGGACGAGGTTGACCGCTTCGGGCCGGTAAAAAGCTCTGTAAAATATCATGCCGGTGATGACCTCGTAAACCGGAATCCGGTGGAAAGCTGGCTGGTAGCCAGATTCGCTTCCGGGCCGGAAGCATGCCTCCCCATGCTTAAGGCTTTTGGTACTCATATCATCGGGGAAGCCCGCACGCTTAAAAGCCAGATTGATTTTTGGAAAACCAGCTCCAGGCTGGTAATTGCGGGG
>CAZYRA010000073.1:0-5471 GCA_964649385.1 uncultured Dehalococcoidales bacterium
CGAGATACCAAGCAGTGACTGGAGTTCAGACGTGTGCTCTTCCGATCTCTTGTCTTTGCAATATTCGCCGCCTGATATGGCCCAGTAGCAAAGACAAGCACATTACCCGGTCCGAGTGGGTTGGTATTCTTGGTTACGGTATCGGAGATTATCCTTGTTGCCAGACCAACCCCTCCCAGATATTTCCTGGCGAAGTTTTCGTCAAATGTACCCTCACTTATTTTTTTACCGGACAAGTCCACCCACAGAATCTTCCCCCAGTACCCACCTTTTAGCATTAGCAATCCTCCTCAAATCTTTTTCTCTACAACTGTCAGCTAATCAACCAGCAAACATGGGCGGGATAATCGAGACGACATCCCCCTCCTCAAGTCTGGTACTAATCCCCTCAAAAGACTGAATAGGCAGACGGTTCTTCATTATCTGAATATGCGTTTTGGGCCTGCCTGAATCATCAAATAGCTTCTGACGACACTGAGACGAATCACACAAAGTATCGAGGAGGCCCTTTATGTTAGTCCCCTCCCCCAACTCAACCTCCCTTTCCCCACCACCGAACACCTCTTTCAAGGTAGCAAAGAACTTCACCCTTACCTTCATGACCCAGCTCCTCCGCCGCAGTCCTCACACTCCGGGTTCTTTTCCAGTAGGACTTCCTCCATCTCTACTCTGAACCCGTCCCATATCAAGAGCCGATTCTCCAGAAGTTCACCCATCCCAAGGATATATTTTATCACCTCTCCTGCCTGAAGGCAACCGATAACACCGGGGGTTATCCCAACCACGGGAGGAGCGGTTGGTGGAGGAGCCTCGGGGAAGATGCACCTTAAGCAAGCTGTCCGGCCGGGAATTATCGTGGTCATCTGCCCGTAGAACCCCTGGACAGCACCATGAAAGAAGGGGATTCTTTTAGCCAAGGCCACCCTGTTCAGCACATACCGAGCGGCAAAGTTGTCCATCGCATCGACAATCATATCGGAATCAGCAACGAGCTCTTCGACAGTGTCTTTGTCTATCGTCTCTGAGATAACCTCTAGCTCAACATTAGCATTCATCTTTCCCAGCTTTTCTTTAGCCGAGGCTACCTTTTTCCTGCCGATGTCACTATCCCAATGCAGTATCTGTCGGTTTAGATTGGATGGCTCAACGACATCATTGTCAACTACCTTGAGCCTGCCAATCCCGGCTGCGGTAAGATACGCTAGCACCGAAGAACCAAGACCTCCCGCGCCGGCAACAAAGACCTTCGCTCTCTTAAGCTTCTCCTGGCCATTTTTACCGAAGATGCTTATCTGCCTCTGGTATCTCGCTACTTCATCCCCGGTCAACACATCAAGCACCATCCAATAGGTAACCCCTGCAAATCACTCCCCAAGCCGCTTTTCCATAGCCCGGGCATGTGCCTCAAGCCCTTCGGCTCGAGCAATGAATGCCGCAGCCGGACCAAGTCTTTTAACATCAGCCTTATCAAGACCGATCAGATTGATAAACTTGATAAAATCGGTCACATTGAGCGGCGAGCTAAACCGTGCCGTCCCCCCGGTAGGTAAGACATGGCTTGGCCCAGCCACATAATCACCAAGCACCACCGTTGATTCCCCACCGACAAAGACACACCCGGCATTAGAGACCTTATCAACCCAGCCAGCGGCACCGTCGCCCACCAGGCAAAGGTGCTCCGGGGCATAAAGGTTGGCCAATTCTATTGCTTCATCGATACTGGCCACCACTACTATCCTGCCACCAGTCTTTAAAGACTCAACGGCAATAGCTCTACGGGACAGACCAGCCAGCTGCCGCTCAATCTCACGGTCAACCTCATCAGCCAGCTGCGGTGAGGTAGTTATCAGAATAGCTGATGCCAGCGGGTCATGCTCCGCTTGGGCTAAAAGGTCAGCGGCACAGTAGCCAGGGTCAGCAGTCTCATCAGCAACAATTATCACCTCGCTCGGCCCCTGCAACCCGTCAATGTCAACCACCCCGTAGACCAATTTTTTTGCTAAAACAACGAAGATATTACCAGGGCCACAGATTTTATCCACCTTGGGGATAGACGCCGTACCAAAAGCCATAGCGGCGATTGCCTGAGCGCCACCAACGCAAAAGACACGGTCAACCCCGGCAATATCAGCGGCTACCAAGGTAGACGGGGGGATCACCCCACCTGCTTTTGGTGACGAGGCCAGGATAGTCTCCTTAACTCCGGCGACCTTAGCCGGTATGGCAGTCATCAAGACCGTTGACGGATAGGCAGCAGTACCGCCGGGCGCATACAGACCGACACGCTCCAGCGGACGTATCAACTGACCCAAGCCCCCTCCGGTGAACCCTTTACCAATGCTGTCATTCTGAATGGTGTGAAAGGAGCGTATCCGCTCAGCGGCCAGCTCAAGCGCTGCCACCAACCCGGAATCGACCTCCTTATAGGCACTGGCTATCTGCTGTCTATCTACCTCCAGCAAGTTAAGTGCCACCCCATCAATTTTTAAGGTAAAATCAAGAAGGGCACCATCCCCCCTGCTGCGCACCTCATCGATAATATGCCTGACCACCTGCTCCGGGTCCTCGCTGCCGAACATCTCCTTAAGTTTCTGCTTAAGAGACAGTGAGACCTGATGGAAATCATCCGGAACCTGCCGTGATAATGCTGACCTTGCCAGTGAAAACCCCTCAATTCTCTTCAATTCAGCTACCCTCCACGGCAACTTTCAAGGCTTCAATAATAGAACCTATCCTTGTCCTCTTTGCAGAGTTCAAGACGTCACCAGTGTGACCAATCAGACAGGCCGTAGACTGGAAGAGGGTATCAATAATCTTGAGGTTATTCTTGGCCAGTGTCTGCCCAGTCTGTGTATTCTCAATCAACAGGTCGGCATCCTCCGGCAAGAAAGCCTCGGTAGCTCCCCAGGTAGGAACTATCCGGTACGCCCCCAAGTGATTATCCCGGGCATATTTATCAGCGATATTGACATACTCTGAAGCTACTCTGAACGACATCGCTCGCTCGATGCCAAGCTGTCGCAAGCCATCTATATCGGATATCGGCAGGTCCTTGATTACTACCGCCACTATCATCACCCCGCCGAATCTAAGGTCGAGAAGATCCATTATCGGACTTGAGGGAAACTGATAAAGGTGCTCCCTGACCCAGTCCTTACCGGTAATCGCCAGGTCGAAGTTCCCGTTGGCTACCTGCAGCGGCATGTCCTGCGGCCTGATTAACTTAGCCACCACTCCATCCAGACCAATGGCCGGCCGGCGATTGCCCGTCAAGCACGGATAATCATCAATCTTAATGCCGGCCTTACTAAGCAAGTCAAGGGTAGGCTGTTGCTGGTGTCCATCGGGTAAGGCTAAGCGAACGGTATCTTGAGCTACCGCTGCGGAGAAAGGTTGACCGGCTGTGGGCGGGACTCTATTTACCACCACTGAAGAGGAGCGTTCTTTGTCAGGAGCAATAGCCGGTTTATCTTCGAGGGAAGCCAGCACCTCACTCATATCCTTGGTCTCCCAGCTATCCTTATTGGCAATGAGAAAAGCGCTATAACATAGGGCCTCACTTACCGGCAGGAGGCCATAATCAAAAGACCTCTCCCCTATTCTTCCTGGAACCAATGCCATGTCAGCACTCTCCGGAGGATAGACCTCAGCCCCACCCCACAGGGGAAAGATACTAAACCGTTTGAAACGAAGATTGAGCGCCAGAGACTCAGCCAGGTTAGGATACTCACTGGCAATACGTACAGTGCCCGTCCTTGAGCCTATTTCGTCTACTGAAGACACCCCGCCGGAGCCACTGCCAACCAGATATAAAGCGCCGGCTCCGTAGCCCAGATTCTTTACCTTGACCAGGGCACTGCTGGGATATTTGACCAGAAGCTCTTCAATCCAGTCCAGACCGCAGACCCCTAAATCATAGTTACCTATTGCCACTTGAATAGGGACATCCTTCTCATGAAACACCTTGGCAGAGAGGTCAGGAAACCTCTCCGAACCAAGACGATAGAGACGAGTCTTTTTGTGATATCCACCTAAGCCCCAGCCAGCAAACTGGAGTAGGTCCGCTGTTTCGCCCAGAAGACGTCCCTTAGGCAGGGCTATTTTTATCGGCATTACTATCACCCAGCAGAGTCAGAACCTCACCGGCAGTCTCAAGCTCAAACTTTTTGCGCTTGAGACTATCATGCAAAACAAACAAAGGGGCTTTATTCCGAACATCAAGCAGCCACCTGAGATTAGGTAGCTCCTGACCTTCAAGCCAAAGCTCGACAACATAGCCCGCTTCACGGAGAGAAGTGTTAATGTCAAAACCCTGTCTTACCGCCTCCCGCTCAGCCTTGACCAGGACTCTCTGCTCCAGGGGTCCAGCCAGGACGGCTGACTCAACCAGGTTCATCAAGCAGTCAAAGTAGAGGGCAAAACCCGAAGCCGGAATATCCCCACCACCCATCAGAGGAATAAGGGCATCATACCTTCCCCCACCACCTATCTTATCTTTACCACTAAAGAGCTGGAAAATCACACCAGTATAGTACTCAAAGCCCCTGCCCGAGGTTATGTCAATCTGGTAGTTGCAGCCAATAGCATCAAGCAGTTCAACAACATTGATAAAGTCATCAACGAGGGGTACAAGCTCAGGCACACTCTGGCTAAATAAGGCCTTTAGGTTTTTCAGAAAACCGGGGGTCCTTCCTTCCAGGTCAAGCAGTGAAATCATAGCCCTACCTAAATCAGGCCTATCTGACCTTATTCGGGCAAGGGCTTCCCTATCCCCATCCAAAACCTGATCAAATATCCTGGCTTGCTCCTTGGCACTCAGTCCCAACTCCGAAAGCAAACCCCTTACCAGACCAGCATGGGACAGCTTTAGCTCCACACCCTTAATCCCTATCTTAGCCAGTACTTCTAACGCCAGTGATATCAACTCGACATCGGCAAGGGAAGAGCTTACCCCTATCAACTCAACCCCACCCTGCCACCTTTCCCTCGTCTCCTGTCCCGTCTCCTCAAACCTGAAGATATTGCCGGTATAGAAAAGCCTGGCCAGCTTCTTATCGGCGATATTATCAATATAGAGTCTAGCCAACGGGATAGTGCCATCAGGCCGTAGTACCAGCCTCTGTCCACTCCAGCCATCCCAGTCCAGGAAGGAATATACCTTGCTCAGCATACCGGGCGTCAGCGTCCCCGTCGAGGTAAACAGGTGCAGGTACTCAAGGACTGGAGTCTTTACCTCTTCGTAGCCCCACTTAAGACAGCACCTCCTGAAGGCTTTCTCAACAAAGCGAAAACGTAACATCTGCTCCGGGGTTAGATCCCGGCTGCCTTTGCACCTCTGGACTCTCACGGCATACCTTCCACAAGTAGTATGTAGATTCTATACCAAATTTGCCCGGCTATTCAAATATGAGCGGCAGGAGCAAGCTAATGTTTATCAGATTGGTCATAAATAGCAAAGCGCCGGTCTGTTT
>CAZYRA010000074.1:0-5344 GCA_964649385.1 uncultured Dehalococcoidales bacterium
TGCATTATTCTTGTTCGAGCGTATAGGTAGATTGGTTGAATAGTATAGGTTGAATAGTATAGATAGTCGGGACTTATCAGCCGGCGGTGGTGAAGTGAATATCCCCAAAAGTAATGAAAAGATGGTTTGTTCAGCCGAATTCCAGCCTTTACGTGGTGACTAACTTTTGCTTCGGTTCTGCGTTTAATACTTATGAATGAAGTCCGGTAAAATAGAGGTTAAAGAAATGAGCAGAATGATGAAGCTCAATAAGTTGGTCATACCCACTCTCCTCGGTTTTTTGATAATCCTGGCGGGATGTGCGCGGGAAGCACCTGTATCCCAGCCATCACTCACAGGACAAGTGGTAGTCAAACAGTCGGGTGGGGCTGGTCTCCTTATTGCCGAATGTCAGGATAGACAATATATTATCACTACGGCTGATTACATTGTTGAAGGTGTGGTGGAGAAGGTTGAAAGCAATTGGAATGAAGATAATTCCGCCATTTTTACTACTACTAACCTGTCAATTAAAAATTATGTGAAGGGGGGCTCCATTGGCTGGGGACGAGCTTCAGGTCGTGACGCCGGGTGGCACAGTTGGTGATATCACTCAAGTAGTGGAGGACCAGCCTATCTTTCATGAAGGGAAAAGGGTTCGCATATACTTTCAAGAGGTTGACGGCGAATTCCACATCGTCTGTGCCCAGTTTGGTGTGGAAGAGCTAGGACCACTAAGTCCTTCCCCGTCTCACTGAAGGCTTGATACAGGCCCAATGCTGTGGCTAACTTTGGACAATCACTAACTTGTACGTTTGCGCAGTCTTTAAACAATTGGGTGAGTATCAGCTCGCCGGTAGCCCGGTTAAGGATGGATAAGCCGTCGGAGTAATCAATGAAGGCCTTCTCCCCGGCCCGGTGCTCCTGGCGCATGCAGTAGTCGAGTTTGCCCCGCCAGTGCCGGTAAAGATCACAGCACTGGGAATCCTTGTAGCCATCGGGATGCTTTTCCTTGTACTCCAGCCACAATTGGACCAGAGTCAGGTTGATTTTCCGATATGTGCGCAGCTCGTTGTAGATGTATTCATAGTGCGGTGCCGGACGCTTGACCGAGCTGGGTATACGCTTGACGGGTAAGAGCCTTTCCTCAATCTGGGTATCAGTCAGCGCCAGGGCTTCCGACCAGCTGATCTCGGCTGCTCTGGCCTTCATGAGATAATCGGCTACCGTGCTCCGTGAGACCTGGCAGCTTTCGAGATATCTGCCACTTCCTAACTTGCCCTCGATTCTACCCAGCTAGGGTGGCCGGTTTGCTCCGGAACATGCAATTTACTCACTGAGTACAAACTTAACCGGCATAATCGCTCCTCGAAAGATCGTTCTTTATCGCTTTATTCATAGACGCATTTTATCATACTAAAATACCAATCTGAAAATAAGCCTTAATTACCACTTCAAGGGAGGATTGAACGCCTGAACTCACAGCTTGCTCTTATCCATAGCTTATAATGAAGCATTAGCTTGACAAGAAGGAGGTTTTATGACCATTACCAGTGAGAAATCTTCCTCTAATAGAGGAAATAATAGTAATCAAACCAAGGTACAGATATGGTTTCGTGCTCCCAGGATATGGAATGATTTTCTGGAGGAAAAGGCAGCCAAAGAATATTGCAGTAAGTCCGATCTTCTGAGACATGCCTTCAGGTTGGCTTATGGCTCTGAACTGAAGGAATTCCGGGTGAATCCAAAAGCACGAGCTGGGGGAGACCAGGGCTGTTCCTTACCTAATGAGAGAGTGAAGCCGACCGAGACATGGCTTCCACTGGACAATGCTCTTGCTCCGGTTCCCTACGATATTGAGAATGACCCTTGGGTCGAGAGTATGGGCGCTTTTGTAGCCAACAAGCGTTCTCCCCAGACCAACCGCGTCTATCGTTTGGTACTGAATCAATTCTTCAAATTCGTCGAGAAACATCCCAGTGATGTGAAGCAGAGCGACACAATCAGGTATCGCCATCATCTTGAAAGTCTCGGGAGGGCTCCGTCATCCATCAGTCAGCACCTTGCTGCCATTTCAGGATACTACACCTTCTGCATATCCAGGAACCTCACAATATACAACCCGGTAAAAGGAGTCAACAGACCATCAGTCAATGCTTATACCGGTGCAACCTGGCTGAACAAGACCCAGGCGAAAACTCTACTTTCGCAGCCCGATCTGGGTACCGTGAAAGGGAAGCGAGATTATGCCATTATTCTCACCTTTCTCCTGACAGGCCTTCGCCGCAGCGAGCTGGCCAACATTAAGAGAGGCGACATACAGGAAAGAGGCGAGAAGCTCTACTTGACCTATACCTGCAAAGGCGGAGCGAAAATAGTGCGCGGTATCCCCAGAAAATGCTGGGAGGTGATAGAGCATTATCTTGTTGCCAGTGGCCGTGAGATTAAGGAAGACTCCCCACTCTTCATGCCCACGACTGAGGCGGGAGAGAGGCTTAGACGCTATTATGGAAAGAACGGCCATAATGGGCATCACCCAATCACGCCGGAGGCGATGCGGCAGATGGTTACCTGCTATTCGCGCCGTGCGTTTGGAGAAGAGGTCAAAGTTAGCCCGCATACCTTACGGCACACAGCCGGTACTCTTCTGCGGAAAAGCGGGCGCTCCATTGAGGAGGTTCAGAGTTTCCTGAAGCATAAAAGGGTGGACACTACGAGAAGATATCTACACGTTGTTGAAGCTGAAGACTCAGAGTTCGGGGAATGCATTGCCCGAATGTTGGATTTATAAGCTACTTGCAGTAATCAGCGTTATAGCAAGTACGACTGAAATCGAATTAAAATTTGCGGAATAAAATCCTTGGAATCTGTGTCCTTTAATCTTGGGCTAGATTGCGCGGAGCTTCCGATTTTTATATTTTCCTCGGGCCTGGAATATTTGTCGCGAATGATTTAATTGTTGACAAATGCCTGACAAAGGTAATATAATTACCGATACCTACTTAAGTAAGGGGCGTGCGTGAATTGCGGTTAGTATTGGGAGAACCTAACTACTATTGATAACGCTGATTATTACTTGCTATAACGCTGATTATCACAAGTAACTATTAGCACCAACGCGGTAATGGAGGGGCATGGCTTCTCGAAACAGGGGCGGTAAAAGGGGTGGGAAGGTATAGTACGCTGTCCAAGAATGGAGGTGGAATATATGACGTATCAAGATTTTGCCCGGGACCACATGGCGGAGGCCTTGCATGGCGGAGTTGCCGAGGCTGCTGGCAATAACGAGTTAGCCCAGCAACTGCGCGCCGAAACGAAGCTACGTCTGGTAAGCATGTCCGATGAGGAGCTATGGGAACTCGCCAAGCTAATGGTCTCTCCTCCCGAGAGACCCGTGCAGCAGGTTTACGGTGAGCTCAAACACTCAGTAGAGGAACTCAAGGCAACACGCAGCGAATGGCTGACTGACCTGCAACCGGCAAGACCTTTATCCGGGGAAAAGACAGCGAAGAAAATCCTCATTATCGAAAGTGAGCCTATGTTAAGCAAGAAGCTTGCTACGACCCTAAGTGAAGCCGGATTCTCCGTCACCCCCTTAACTTTCTCTTTTGATAGTCTGCTAAAAATCGATGATATTAATCCCGACATGATTATTGTGGATGAGACATTGCCGGGCAAAGATGGCATGGAAGTCTGTTCCAGGTTACGCAACATTTTTAACGTACCCATTATTCTACTTGGTGGAGATTTCACTGGTAAACAATGGGCCAGAGCTGTAGAAGCCGGGGCCGATTTGTATCTTCGGGTACCCTTTAGTGACCGGGTTTTGGTAGCCAGAGTGAACGCCATACTGCGGCGATATAAGGCGGTGGCAAGATGATGGGACCAAATAAAGCAGTAGAACTGCGCAAGCGATATGGCCCATTTGGTTACCCAATAGATATCGAGGATATAGCAAGGAGAGAAGGACTCAAAATAACCGATTGGCCTCTGCTACCACCGGTCGAGGAAGTAAAGGTGGGGCGTAGCATTGCACTAAGGAAAGGATTATCTAGCGAGTGGCGAAGGTGGGACATTGCTCATGCACTGGGGCATCACCTACTACATCAAGGGAATCAGCTATTAGTGCCCTCCCGCCACCCGGCAGAAGCAAGAGCATGAAGCAGACGAATTCGCTGCCTATTTCCTTATGCCTGAAGAGGAACTTCGGAGGTTGAGGAATAAGGGCTTCAGGGATTTGGCAGAATACTTTGGAGTACCTGAAGAAATGGTCAAGGTGAGATTCAAGTTATGTAGCCTAGACGAATAAACATTGAAGATCTCAGCTAACGAGTGAATGAAGGATCTGGAAAACTATGACAGCGTGCATGGGGAAGAAAGATGACAAACGAAGCCCTGAAAGTCTTAAAGAGTAGAGGAGGTAACGGTCAGAGCCTGGAGACGAGGGTCTTTGATTTATACTGGGAACGGTACGGCAACCTGACAGAGTTGGCCAGGGCGATGGGGATATCGGTAAGTCAGATCTATCGGGTGAAACAGGGAAAGCGTCATATCAACGAGAAATTTATCACCGGGACAGTAAGAGCCTTCCCCGGATACAAGCTCGATGACCTTTTTTGCATTGTCCCGGACGGGAGACGGTATGACAGGAGACAGTAGAAGTGACCTAGGCAGAATACTGAAACAGCGGAGGGTCATGATACCGCTTACGCTGGGAGAACTGGCGGCCAGCGCCGATGTATCCTCGTCACACCTGGGCCGTATCGAGAGAGGGGAGCGCTATCCTTCAGCCCGTATCCTGAGGAGGCTCGCCAGACCTCTAAACTTTGAGGAAGCTGAGCTGATGTCTCTGGCTGGCTATCTTTCCCTCGAGTCTAATGCTGCTACCCAAAATACCGGCTGCATGAAGCTGGATCCATACGTGAGCATGGTGCTCTCACAGGAGCCGGAAGAGGTGCAGCGCGCTGTGGTCGCGGTTCTCACTGTTCTCAAGAGCATGGCAGGAAGCCTTCTACCCGGTTCTGATGGAAAATCCGAGGTGAATAATGAATAGCCTGGGGTGCCCTACTATGCAGGAAGTGTAAAGAAGATGACAAGAAAGGCGCAGTCAAAAAACGGGGTCAGTGTGGGCAAGATCGGCGAGTACTGCATGGTAAACACAGTTACGGTGCGAAGATGGATAAAGCAGGGTAAGCTAACCGCAATTCAGCTACCCAGCGGGCATTATCGGGTTAGCATTGAGGATTTCAGAGACTTCCTTAAGAGGAATGACATGCCAATTGAGGGAGTACTCTTTGAATCCAAATCTGAAAAGAAAGGAGGTAAACAGTAATGGCAGTACAAACTTCAATGGCGCCTTCAGGAC
>CAZYRA010000075.1:0-5338 GCA_964649385.1 uncultured Dehalococcoidales bacterium
TGGCGTGGAGGAGAGAGCCGATATGATGTAGCTTGAAGCCCTTTTCCTTGGAGGTGTTGCTGATTCGCATCCAGGCAATATCCCGCTGCCCGTTGTGCCAAGTTCCCTGGGCATAGTTTATCAAGTGATGGATTTGACGCTCCAGGATTGGCTCATAGTCTTCCTGCAACTCTCTTCCGGCGACCTCAACGACGATCGCCAGTGGCAGTGTGCCGCCCGGCTCAACATCATCTATCTCAGGGCCAATCACCTCAATCTTGCCGTCCTCTACCTCGTCCATCCGCTTGGAGGTTGCCAGTTCAACCATTAGGGTCCGGTTGCCACCCGTCTCCAGATAGAACTCACCCTTGCGTATCCGCTCACCCTCAAAGGCGGGGCCGAAGGCTACCGGGATTGGTACCTCGGTGACGCTGGTCTTCAGCCCTCTTACCTCTACAGCCTTGGCTACGATATCATCGTGTGGGATATTAGAGACAACGTGCTCATAGGTACAAATACCAGAGGGTAGAATCTCAGGTATCGGGGTGTCGGCAATGGTGGGGAAACCCCAGTTGACTGCCCCCACTGCATTAGCATACCACTCATCAGTAACATAGCCCATTGGCATAACGAAGGAAAAGACACGGTCTTTATTATAGATAAGGATCTTCCTGAAATCACCGGGGTCGATACCGCCGAAGGAAAGGGCGACCCTGGTGGCAAAGCCCATAGCGAATACGGCTGAGGTGATATCGGGGCCGAAGGAGACCAGGCGGGTCGGCCATCCGATTTGTACGCCAGCCTCCAGAAGCTGCTCGGCAAACCTCTGCCCGTTGTACTGGGCCGCCATAAAGATATAAAGGTTCTTCTCCTGAAGCTCCTGAGCTACCTTCTTGGCTATCTCCGGGTTCGGTGCCGCGCCGACGATAGCAGCAAAGCCCGGGGCGGTACCGTCAACAAACTCGACCCCTCTCTTCCTCAGAATGATATCATCGGCAGCCCCCAGCCAGATGGTACTCTCAGTGGTATCTTCCTGTTTGGTGTAAAAATCGGGCTGTTCCAGATACCTGATGACTTCGATGATTTCCTCGGCGAAGAAGGTTGCCATACCAGCGTCGAGCGCCGGCGCCAGATAGGGTAAAGGGTGCTCTTCCCTTACCAGCGGCGGCAGCAGAGCCCGACACCTTTCCAGTACCGGCTCGGCATCACCCAGCTTTTCCACCTTGAGCCCCAGTATTCCGTAGATTACCGGGAGGTAATAGGCGGTATTGGGGAAGCCTATCGGCTCATTGGCTCCCCACTTCTCCATTGCTTCCCGCCATTTCTCATTAGCCTGACCTACAATCTTGTGGGCTCCGCGAATAGCGGCTGATGCAATTACCTTTGACATCCTTCTCCCCTTCCAGCCTCGGGATTTTGCCTCTTAGGCTGCGTCCAGTTCACGCCTCATTTCCATATCATAGAGAATTCTCTCTCGAGCCTTATCAATACCTAATGCCTTACGCTTTTTGTCAATATGCTCAATCATCAGTTGAGCTGCCCTAATCGGGTCTGCCTCAAAGGCCCACATACCACCATACAGCTCCTCAAAATCCTTAAAGAGGAAATCAGTTACCTCCTTGCTACCCAGAGTCGGCCAGTTTACGCCGAATACAGTAAATATTCCTGAGCCGACAAAATACTGACCGATTGAGATTGCCTTCTCACTCATCCACTCCGGACCGGCTCCGGCTACAGGCAGGTCACTGACATCATCACCTAAACCTCCATCCTTGACCATCATCGTCGCCGCAACTAAAATGCGGGCATTATCAACACAGGAACCGAGATCCAATACCGGTGGAATGCCGATAGCTTCACATACCGATGCCAGTCCTTCACCGGCATACTCGGCGGCTGCTTCAGGAAGCATCAGGCCGGCTTTGGCACAGGCCATGGCACTACAGCCAGTCTGCAAAACCAAGACATCATTCTTGATAAGCTCCTTAACCATGGCAACATGCCCACTATCATGAGTAACCCGGGCATTATTGCAGCCGACGACTCCAGCTACCCCCCGTATTCTTCCGTTGATAATATTATCATTCAAGGGACGATAGGAGGCTCGGAAGAGACCACCCATCAGGTAATTAATCGTCTCGTGGCTGAAGCCAGCAATGAGGTCAGTTTCTTGTTGGGGAACCCGAATGCTGCCACCCCGGTTGGGGAAGTTGTCAATGGCTGTCCTGATAATATCCCGGGCAATTTCTGCAGCATTATGTTCATTGAATTCAATATGCATGGCACCTTCAATACGAGCTCGGGGGTCGGTGGTGATAACCTTGGTGTGGTAGCACTGGGCCACATCGGCCAGACCCTGCATAATGCACTGAACATCGACTACTATGGCATCCAGTACGCCGGTAACAATAGCCAGTTCCTGCTGCAGAAAATTGCCGGCGATAGGGATGCCGTGACGCATTAATATCTCATTGGCGGTACAACACATACCAGCCAGGTTTATTCCCGTTGCCCCCTTGGACCTGGCATATTCCACAATTTGGGGGTCTTGAGCTACCACGGCAAGCATCTCAGCCAGTTGTGGCTCGTGTCCATGAATAATCAGGTTTACCTCATCCTCCCTAAGAACACCGAGGTTTATCCGGCCCAGAACGGGGGCCGGGGTACCGAACATAACATCTTGTAGCTCGGTAGCAATCATGCTGCCACCCCAGCCATCAGCTAGTGACGTTCGAACCACCTGCTTGAGTAAGCTCTTATAGTCCTGGTCAACCCCCATATGGGTACGGTGCATTATCTCCACTATTTCCCTATCGATGCCGCGTGGGGCAACCCCCTGTTTGCGCCACAGTTCCTGCCGCTTCAAGGGGGCTCGCTTGAGAAATAGGATTTCCCCCTCCTGTCTGCCAAACTCCTTCATGGCAATTTCGCCAATATCAACAGCTATTTCATCGTTACTTCGCTCACCAATCTCTACACCAAGGTCCAGAGCTAGCTGCAGCAGCTTCTGCTCGTCCTTTATCTGGTAGCCCGGTGCCTCCCCTCTTGCCACAGCGAGGAATGTCTCCGTTACCTTACGAGCATGGTCACTATGGGCAGCTGCACCACCGGCCACCATACGTGCGAAATTACGAGCGGCGATGGTCTCCGCGGTAGCCCCACAGACACCCCTTCGTTTCCTTTTCTCTTCGGGTGTCTCTTCCTTGCCTTTGGCCAGCGGTACCCGGCACGGCCCCATGCTACAGTTTTTACAACAACTACCTACCGACCCTATCGGACAGGGCTTCATGGACTCCGCTCTGTCAAAGACAACACTACACCCGTCACTGGCTGCCTTTTCTATCATCTCATTAGTAGCTGGGTCAATACTTTTGTTTTCTTTTTCTACCATTTTACCGCCTCAAAATTATGATGCCGTAAGCTCAACTATCATCTCCCGAACCAACCTGATCGCTTCGGGGTGTCTCATAATTATCACATCACCACCGGCCAGGAGCAGCACCATCGCTGACATTGCCTCCATCAGGATGCCCCTCTTTTTAGCATTGCCAAGCGCAGGGGCTTCTTCAGTAGGAATATGCGCCTCCTTGGTCTTCCACACCTCTTTAGCCAGATTACAGATGATGGGGAACTGTAGCTTGTCATCCTGCTGGGCCAATCCCGCCATCCTCATTCTCTCCATTACCGAGTAGGTGTACTCGATACCATAGCCTATCCCGCTGACGGTGGGGTCCACGATAATCTGCTCGTCGGGGACACCGAGACTTCCCAACAGGATATTAAGCTGCTTGGCCAGGTTTATATCGATAGGTGTTGACGCAATCACCGTATGCTTATAGGCAATAGCCTGAGCGCCGATCTTCTTGTGGTCTCCCTCCTCAACCGGTCCGATTATGAGATTCTTCCCCTGGCAGATCTCAGCCACTCTGCTCAATACCTCGATATCCTTCTCGTGATTACTGGTACCCCAGACGATTAAGGGCACATCAACAGCATCAGCTACCCTTTTCACCACCGCAGCCGCTTCATCAGCGCCGCGGTCCAGGCCATTGGGGTCAGTACTCTCCAACTGCAGGGCGACCATCTCCACCCCATAATCAGTGACGCATTTTTTCGCCCAGGCTACCGGGTCATCGGTTACTCCGGCAAAGGGTTCCAGGGCAGCCTCGGCCCACTCCTCCGGTGGTATGTCGTAGACCTCCATGGCTATTCGGGGCAGCCTCGGCATCTCTCCTTCAAAGAGGTAGAAAGGGTAAGCAGTCTCACCGCCAACAGTTATCTGCTTCTCTCCCTTGCCAAGTACTAACTCTCTTATTTTACCGCTATATTGTGTTTTCGGAATCTCAAGGGCCATTTTCTAGCTCCTTTCTTCAGGCTGGGTTTTTTCTCTTCTCGCTGCCGTACCAGTCTTTCCCGTACAAATATCGTTCGCCGGTCTGTAGATATTTAAGCTTCTCCTCTCGGCTGATTAGCTTTTGCCGCCACCTGCCGAGGTCCTCGCTGTCAGGTTTGCCCTCCTCGTAGGTCTCCCCCAACACCTCTACCTTCTCTCTGCCAGGAGCACTCATTTCCACAATCTTGTATTCCATAGCTCCCCCTTCCTTACCTTCCTTATTTATCACAGGCCACTGGCTAGCTTGGCTGCGGTGACCGTACTGTGCATGAGCATAGTTACCGTCATCGGGCCCACTCCGCCGGGTACCGGGGTAATCGCCTCGGCCTTCTCTTTAACCGCGTCAAAGTCCAGGTCGCCGACCAGCTTTTCCTTATCGCTGGAAGGATCCTTTATGTAGTTAGCACCAAAATCGATGGCTATTACGCCCTCCTTGACCATATCCGCGGTAATGAATTTTGCTCTGTCAACGGCGACAACGAGTATATCTGCCTGGCGGGTGTAGTGCGCTAGGTCCGGAGTCAAGGGATGGCAGAGCGTCACGTTAGCCCCTATCTTTTCCTGGGCCCAGATTGAGGCCAGTGGCTTCCCAACCAGGTTATCCACATTCACCATCACCACGTTCCTGCCCTTAAGATTACCGTAGCCATAGCGCACCAGCAACTCATGGATACCGATAGGAGTTGCGGGCAGAAACGCCTTCTGGCCCAGCCAGGCTTTACCCACATTGGTCGGATGAAACCCGTCCACATCCTTATCAGGTGAGACGGCATTCAGGGCCTTGTTTTCATCGATATGTTCCGGCAGGGGGAGCTGGATGAAGATGCCGTGAATCCCATCATCCGCATTAAGCCGTTCAATCTCCTTAAGCAAATCCGGCTCGGGCGTGTTTTCGGCGAGCCTTAACATCTCCGTGCGGATGCCTAGTTCGTTAGCCGCCTTTTCCTTGAGCCGGATATAACTGGC
>CAZYRA010000076.1:0-5111 GCA_964649385.1 uncultured Dehalococcoidales bacterium
CGCTCCGGCAGCAATGAAGACGGCTTCATAACCGTTCTTCTTGAGGTCTTCGACGGTGAAGTTTATGTTGATTGGTGTATTGTATTTTATCTCCACGCCACGCTTGGCGATATACGTAATCTCCTTCTCGATGACATCTCGGGGCAGTCGGAAGTCGGGTATGGCTACTGAGAGCATCCCCCCGCCTACGGGAAGAGCTTCGAAAACAGTGACTGGATAGCCCATCTGGGCCAGAAAGTAGGCGCAGGATAGCCCGCAGGGCCCGGCTCCGATTACAGCTACCTTCTGGCTGTGTGTCTGGGGGAAGGGTTGTGGCTCGGGTAGTTCGTCAATGTGGTCGAAGTACCAGTCGGCGGCGAAGCGCTTCAGTGGTCGGATAGCCACTGGCTCGTCCAGTTCACCGCGACGGCACCTGCCCTCACAGGGATGGTGGCAGATGCGGCCGCAGATAGCTGGAAATGGATTGCGTTCCCGGATAACCTCAACAGACTCCAGGTATTCACCGTCAGCGATGTGGGCGACGTATTGGGGAACATTGATACCTACCGGGCAGGTATGCTGGCAGGGCGATATCATCAGGGCATCGCAGACCGCCGCCGGGCACTTCTTTTCTTTGATGTGGGCTTCGTACTCTTCTCTGAAGTAGTTGATGGTGGTGAGCACTGGGTTGGGACAGGTTTGCCCTAATCCGCAGAGGGAGCATTCCTTGACCGTCTTGGCGATATTGAGCAGGGTGTCGATATCAATATCACGGCCTTTACCCTGGGTAATTCTGGTCAGGATTTCCAGCATCTGCCTGGTGCCCAGGCGGCAGGGGACACATTTCCCGCAGGACTCATCCTGAGTGAAGCTCAGAAAATAGCGGGCTATCTCTACCATGCAGGTGGTCTCGTCCAGCACTACCATACCGCCGGAGCCCATAATTGAGCCTAGCTGGGTTAGCGTCTCGTATTCCACCGGGGCGTCGAGGTAGCGGGCTGGGATACAGCCACCGGACGGCCCTCCCGTCTGGACTGCCTTGAACAGCTTGCCCCGGGGGATACCGCCCCCGATATCCGAGACGATGGTGGATATACTGGTACCCATAGGCACCTCGACCAGGCCGCTATTGGCAATCTTCCCGGTGAGGGCAAACACCGCGGTCCCCTTGCTTTTTTCAGTGCCGATACTGGCGAACCAGTCGGCACCGCGGTCAATAATAATAGAAACAGAGGCCAAGCTCTTTACGTTGTTGATAATAGTGGGCTTTCCGTCCAGGCCGGAATGAGCGGGAAATGGGGGGCGGGGGCGGGGCATACCCCGCCGGCTCTCGATGGCGGCGATAAGGGCGGTTTCCTCACCACAGACAAAAGCTCCGGCGCCTTCCATGACGTGCACTGTGAAATCAAAGCTCGAACCAAGGATATTCTTTCCCAGGAAGCCCCTTTCCAAGGCCTGGTCTAGGGCGGTGCAGACCCGCTTTACTGCCAGGGGATATTCAGCGCGGACATAGATATAGCCTTCATCAGCACCCACGGCATATCCGGCGATAATCAGTCCTTCAATAACGGCATGGGGGTCAGCTTCCAGTATAGAGCGGTCCATAAAGGCGCCGGGGTCGCCTTCATCGGCGTTACAGATAGCATACTTCTTTTCGCCGTGTGCCTTGTGGCAGAATTCCCACTTACGCCCGGTAGGAAAGCCGGCGCCACCGCGCCCGCGTAGGCCGGAATCCTTCACCTCTTTAATGACCTGTTCCGGCGTCATTTCGAGGATGGCTTTCTTGAGAGACTGATAACCTTCGCGGGCGAGGTAGTGGTCTATATTTTCCGGATTGATGTGGCCGCAGTTGCGTAGGATGACACGCTGCTGTTTCTTATAGAAGTTTATCTCTGAGTAACGGGCGACGGCTTCGCCGGTTACCGGTTCGCGGTAGAAGAGGCGTTCTACCGGCCTGCCATCGCGGAGGTGGGAACTGGCAATCTCGGCGGCATCCTCGGGTTGGACATGGGTGTAGAAGATACCCTCGGGTTCCACTACCACGTTAGGCCCCTGCTCGCAGAAGCCGTGACAACCGGTGAAGTCAACCTCGACGTCTTTTAGCCCTAGTCTGGACACTTCTGTCTTGAGTGCCTCATAGACTGGTCCGGAGCCACTGGAGAGGCATCCGGTTCCCTGGCAGACAAAAACGGTACGCTGGTTTTGCATACTATTCCCCGTCCTTCTTGAATAGTTGCTCGATCTTTCTTGGGTTCATATGACCATGGACCTGGTCGTTGATGACCACATTGGGCGCTAGGGCGCAGACACCGAGACAGGCGACCGTTTCCATGGTGTATTCCCAGTCGGGGGTGGTCTCTCCCTCTTCTATACCCAGGTGCTGCTTCACCAGCTTAAGTATCGTCTTGCCTCCCCGCACATGGCAGGCTGTCCCCCGGCAGACCCTGACTATGTGTTTACCTCTCGGCTCGGTATAGAGCTGTGTGTAGAATGAGATAACCCCCTGCACCTGACTAGGGAAGAGCCCCAGGGCTTCGGAGATGGACGGTATACACTGCGGTGGGATATAGCCGAACTTGTCCTGAATGCTCTGTACCAGTGGTATTAACGCCCACTTCATCTGGCGGTATTCGGCAGCCATCTCATTTATTTGTGCCAGGTCTCCTTCGGTAACTACCTTCGCTTCATTCATCAGGACCCACCTTTTCTACCTTTACATAGCAGGACTTAAGTGCCGGTGTTTTTGCCTCCGTGTCCAGGACAATGTCAAACAGCCCGTTGACTGGGGTATCTGGGAATGAAACCGACATAAAGAGCATTCTTTCCGGTAGTGTATCAACAATCTTGACCTTAGCGGTCACTTCACCGGTCGGTGAGGTAATTCTGACCCGGTCACCATTGGTAATGGCAACCTTGATGGCATCGGGGGCACCGATTTCCAGGAACGGCTGCGGGGAGAAGTTCACCAGCCGCTTGGCCCTTGAGCTTCTGGTGCCGGTACCATGGTGATGAAGTGTGGTTCCGGTTAGTAAAACAAAGGGATAGTCCTCTTTTGCTCCGTCTGACAGCGGGACATATTCAACACGGGAGAAATGAAGAGGTCCCTCTAACTCAGCTTGGTGAGGTACTAGTTCCTCGACCTCATCCATTATTTGTTGGGGAGAGGAGAAGCGTAGCAGATATCCCATCCTCTCGGCCAGCCGCTGGACTATCTCCCAGTCGGATAGGCTTTCCCCGACCGGCTCGATTGCCTTGCGTAGCCGGTTTACCCTCCCCTCGAGGTTGGTGAAGGTCCCCTCTTTTTCAGCGAAGCTCGCCGCTGGCAGGACTACGGTGGCTAGTTCGGCTGTCTTACTGAGGAAGATATCCTGTACGATAAGGCACTCAAGGCAAGACATGGCTTCGCTGACAAGACTTGAGTTGGGGAAGCTTAACACGGGGTTCTCGCCGACGACGTAAAGTCCCTTGATTTTTCCTTCCTTCGCCTGCTCGATTATTTCTACGGCGGTAAGTCCAGGCTTGGCCGGCAGGTCCACCCCCCACCATTCTTCAAACCTCCTCCTTACCCCGGCGTCGACCACGCTCTGATAGCCGGGGAGAAAGTTGGGTAGTACCCCCATGTCGCAGGCGCCTTGAGCATTACTCTCTCTTATAATCGGGTAGACGCCGCCCTTCTCACCATCACCCCCGATATTGCCGGTCAGGAGTGCCAGGTTGGCCAATGCCTTCAGGCTGTTTGTCCCCGATGAGTACTGGGTGATTCCGGAGCCATAGACGATGGCTGCACTATCTGCTTTAGCATACAGGCGGGCGGCGGCAGTAATTGCCTCAGCCGGAATGCTGGTAATAGCCCCGGCGTAATCGGTAGAATACTTGACCAGTGCTTCAAGATCATCGGTTTTTTGAGCGACAAACTCCTTATTGAGCAGGCCTTCATTGATGATTACTTCAGCCAGGCTGTTCAACAGGGCGACATCGGTGCCGATCCGTGGGCGTAGCCAGAGGTGGGCGAATGAAGCGAGCTTTGTTCGCCGGGGGTCGATCAGTATTAACCTAGCCCCTTTGAACCTGACGGCGCGCTTTATGGCATATTCCACGATAGGGGCTGATGAAGAGGGATCGGCCCCGATGACCATTATCACGTCTGATTGCTCCAGGGTACTGAGGTCGTTCCTTCTGTGAGCTAAGGCCGGGATTGATTCAGTAGCGGAACTGTACAGGCGGCTCCCGTTATCAATATTGTTGGTGCCCAGCACGCACCTAGCGAACCTCTGCAGGAGGTAGTTCTCTTCATTGGTGCACCTTGGTGAGCCGAGAACGGCCAGACTGTCGGGCCCATATTTTTCTTTTATTCGCTTAAGCTCTCCGGCCGCTCGTTCCAGCGCTTCTTCCCAGGAGACCTCTTTGAGGTCGTCCTCCGTCCTGGCCAGGGGTTTGGTCAGCCGGTCCGGGCTGTGGACAAAGTCGTAGCCATAGCTTCCTCTGACGCAGAGTGCGCCCTGATTTACTCTATCCTCCTTGCCGGGGGTAACCCGAATTACCTGACTGTCCTTGACTTCCAGGGAGATGCTGCAGCCGCAGCCGCAGTAGGGACAGGTGGTTTCAACAGCGGTTCTGGTTGTTCCGTGATAGGTCTTTTCCTTCTCGGTAAGGGCGCCGGTAGAGCAAAGGGCGACACAGGTGCCACAGAAGGTACACTCGGAAGATTCCAGGGGAAAATCGCCGAATGTAGCTGGCTTGGCGGTAAACCCGCGCTGGAAGTAGTCAATGGCCCCCTCAACGACAAGCTCCTGGCAGGCGCGAATACACTTACCGCATAGTATGCACTTGCTTAAATCTCTCTCAATAAAGGGATTCACTTCCTGGATAGAGGCCATCTGTGGTAGCCTCCGCAATTCTACCAGACCGATGCCTATATCGGCAGCGATCTGGCGTAACTGGCAGCGGTTGTCTTTGTCACATACCATGCAGGAATCAGGATGGCTGGCCAGCATCAGGTTAAGGATGGTCTTGCGGTGCGCGATAACTCGTTCGGAGTGGGTATTGATGACCATTCCCGGGGCTATCGGGGCGACGCAGGAAGCCATCAAGGCGCCGGTTTGTTCGTCTTCTACCAGGCAGATGCGGCAGGC
>CAZYRA010000077.1:0-5058 GCA_964649385.1 uncultured Dehalococcoidales bacterium
CCCACCACCGTGTACGATAGACAGAACTGGCAGTTTCTCTTCAGTTATTCCTTTAGGCAGCATCGGGATCGTGTAGGTTACCAAAACCTCGTCTCCGGTCACTTTCACTTCTTTAACGAAGCTCCGGATGAATGATTTTCTCTCGGCAAGGGAACTATCGCTTAGTGAGTTACGCAGGTCGGCCACACAACAAGCTACAGTTTCCGCGTCTGCCAGTTCTACACGCCTGTCGGAAAGTTGCTGTTCCAGTTCCCATTTTGCCGCCTGCAATTGCTCGCGCCGCTGCCTTAGCTGTTGAATCCGCGGCGCCAAATCAGCGAGTTGTATCTTTCCGGTTTCAACGGCATCATAGAGCCTCTCCAAACGGCGGTCGACATCGGCAATTTCGTTAGTGAGTCCATCCATGCGTTGGCGGTACCCTTCTGAAAGCCCATCCATTTCCTCGTTAACTATGTGTACCAGCCTGGTGAGATTATCAGTCGTTAGAACATGCTCTTTTATCTTATCTATTACCAAGTTCTCAAAGCGCTGGCTATTAAGATAGCGGGAAGGACAGGCTCCTGCCCCTTTCTTCAGCAAGGTTCCGCAGACGTAGTAGGTAAACTGTCCACTCTTGGCATCCTGGCCGACTAAGGCCTTGCCACAGAGGCCGCACCGGGCCAGCCCACTTAGCAGGTAACGGCTAGCGACTCTTTTGGGATGCATGATGACCGGAGCCCGGTCTTTCATCAGCAGCTGGACCTGGTCGAAGGTGTTCTTCTGAATAATCACAGGCCAAGCGTTCTCCACGCGAACCGGAGAAAGGTCATGGATACTAATACGGCCCCACACCAGGGTTCCGGTATAGACCTCGTTAGTCAGGATTTTGGCGATGGTCGACTTTAGCCAGCCTTTGCCCCTGGGGCCAGCAATACCTTCTTTATTGAGCTGTTTGGCAATCTCCAACAGCCCGTTACCCTGAAGTGCCTTGTTGAAGATATCGGTTACTATTCTTGCTTGATCTATCTCAATCTCAAGTTTAGGACGCTCTTTATCGCCATCTTTCACTTTGACCTTACTATATCCGAAAGGTGCTACGGCAGACATATAAAAGCCCCGGGAGGCACTCTCCCTCATCCCACGGGTTACTTCTTCACCGAGGTTGGCCGAGTAAAACTCGTCCAGGCTTTCAATCATCGCCTCAAGCAGCTTGCCCGTAGGGGTATCCTCTGCCGGCTCGCTTATTGATATTACCCTGACTCCATTCTTTCGGAGCATCGTTTTGAATACGATCGAATCCTCGCGACTACGCGCAAATCGGGAATACTTCCAGACGAGGATAAGATCAAATGGCTTTTGTGAGCGGCGAGCGGCTGCGATCATCTCCCGGAAAGCTGGCCGCGCCGTTGTCTTACCGCTCGCCGCTTCATCCACATATTCCTTTACGACCTCATGACCACTCCTGGCGGCATACTCCCTCAGCGACTTAAGTTGCGCTGAAATAGACAGGTCTACATCCTGTTTTTCTGAAGAAACCCTGGCGTAAAAAGCTACTTTCATTGCACACCTCTCCTCAAATCAATCACAGGGGACAGTACTTGCAGCGTCCCGGTACTATCCGCCTGAGCCTTATTACCGCCAATTCTTCTCTGAGCTTACGATCCAGGCGCCCAATTTCAGCGATCGTTTTCTCTAGGTCACGATATGCTTCCCACTCTCTAAGATTGGATTCCAGGTCTCCCATAACTTCCAGTACTATCTTACCATACCCTTCGGCATGCTCCTTATCCATTTTACCCATCGGCGATAAGCCCCAACGAAGATTCACCAATCCTTCTTCGGCAGGCTCAGCGGCCAAGTTATCCTTTAGATTGAGCCCCAGTCTTCCACTCGACCATTGCCTTACCTGCGCGACGAGAGCACTGACAATTCCGGGAACAACCCTGTTCAGTCCTACGGCGATAAGAGGAGTTAGTCTGCTATCTGCTTTGGCTGCCTGTTCTGCCACTCTTTCGATATTCTTAAGTTGCTCTTCAGCTTTTTGCTGCAGCTCCTGTCTTTTCAACAGGTAGCCCCATATGGGTGATCGTGGCAGATGCTGTCGCAAGGCAGCTTCTATGAGGTCATCATCCGGTGATGGTGACACATTAGTAGTTCCGAAAATCCGGGAATTCAGTCTCTCAGCGCACTTGCGCAGGTCATCGTAGTGCAGTTCCAAGGCATTGCGCAGGACAAGTGACTTGGCTTCCCGTGACTCTCTTTCTTGCTTGGCCAACTCGATTTGCTTGCGAACTGTGCGGACGTCGAAGACATCTGTACTAGCAATTTGAGGGGGCGACTCCCCATCCTCGTTACGCCGTAGCCAGGCCCGACCCAATTCAGGTTTAACTGGTGGTTTCCGAATTCTTTTTGCCATATGACCTCCTATCAGCTAGCAAAGTTGCACCGCTGAATTTATTCTACTATGGCTAAATGGTGTTGTCAAGTGTTGCTCTTATGCTCTAATTATCATGAATAATGCCCTAAACGTGTTGACATTATGGACTCCACTATGAGTACATTGTGTATGAGATGAATTATAAGCCCATTGTAAATCACTCAGAACTTCCAGGTCAAAATGAAAGCGGAACAAGCCGCTCAGATGATGGGCTGCGGATTTTGGGTAGGATTATTGCACGTCATCTCTTAGCTAAACAGTTGGCTCAGAGTAAAAAGAACCAGGTACCAGCAAATACCCCACGAACATCGGCGGATAAACAATGAGGGTCTACATCGAACCAGTCGAAGTGGGGCAACTCGAGAAGGCGGCGATATTCATCAGAGACAAGCTCCTGATTCGCCTCCTTTCCCACCTGGGCTGCCGCATCAGCGAAGCCTTAGCCCTTGAGGTGAAAGACATAGACTTCAACACCGGCACGGTGACTATTCAACATCTTAAATCACGCATTAAACTTACTTGCTCTCAATGTAGCGCCAGACTGGGAAAGAGTCACACTTTCTGCCCCAGGTGCGGTGCAAAAGTGGAAGGGGCGGTAGCCAAAGAGCAGGAGCACCGCAGAGTCAGAGCACTGCCGCTGGATAAGGGCACTTTAGAAATGCTGAAGGATTATATCAAACGCGGCGGTCCGGTAAAACGCAGGGATAAGAATCTCATCTTCGGAATTAATCGGCATCGCGCCTGGCAGATTATCCGGGAATGTGCTGATAAAGCTAAACTCCCTAAGCTGGTTAACCCGGAGACAGGGAAGATCCACGGTGTTAGTCCGCACAAGCTAAGAGACTCCTTCGCTATCCTAGCGATGAAAACTAATGATTCGGGAGACGGATTGAGACTCCTTCAGGAGCATCTAGGACACGCATCATTCAATACCACGGCGAAATACCGCAAAGTCGCCGGTGACGAGCTGAAAGCCTGGTACGACAGGTTGTGGAAAACAGAGGTAAAGCCGGATGGATCTTAGACCCAATAGAGGGGGCTTTCTCCGCCCTTTCGGTTGTGGGTGGTTTATCCGGGAATATCTCCTCGGTAACGGACCAGAAGGCTCACCTGAGATAGACCCTAACGAGGGCGCTCCGCAGGCGGTAATCTTCTACCACTACAAGACATCTCTGCTTAACGCAATAGCCCTTGACAGGGCTGTCAGAGAGGAAGAGCGGCGGGCCCGACGTGAGCAGCGCGCCATTAGTCCTAAGAACATCGAGAGGCTGACAGAGAGACACCTGGCCCGTCTTCCCTATAAGACCACCAGCTGTCGCTTCCACTCGTTTATCGTCTATTTCTCCAATCTCCAGCGTCTGGGCTGGGTGGAGTTTACTGGCAAGGAAGAGGCATCAGCTTTTCAGGACCATTATCCACCCGGACCACCCCGAAGGTATTTCCGTCTGACCGATGCCGGCAAAGCTGCCTCTGAGGCAGCCTGGGCGAATCCCCTCTTTGCCCTTTACGGCAGCAGCTAGAAGCAGCGCTGGCAGGCTCAGCAGAGCGAGGCAAGCCGAAAAATATTAAACTCCTAGAATTGCTCTTTTATCCCCCGCTGGATTTTTATCACGTAAATATAGGTTCATTCTAATAATGAACTTTCTGTCCTTTTGTTCAATACTTAATGTGTAGTATCAGCGCACCTTAACAACTGAATATCACAAAGCTCTGACCTGAACGCTTGCCTTCACCTGGGCAAATAAGCTCTAAAAAGGGGGTCAAGCGATGGTAACGATGGCAACAGCACCAGCACCGTTAAACGGTGATAACAATAATCCTCAAGGGCATTGTAGTCGGTGCGGTAAGATTTGGGTATTAAATGAGAGGCAGGGCGTTTGTCCGTGGTGCGGAAAGTCGGCAAACTGTCAAACACTCAAGACAAAGCCCCGCCATGTAAAGTCTAGCCGAAGGCGCAACCAAAGGCAAGATGACCACAACGGCAACGGCTATGACCAGCTCCCTGAGCCTTACCTTGCCTATTATAATGTAGCCTTGCCGATAGCCAACAGTGTCCCTGACCGAGAGGACTTACTCCATACCATAATCAGCAACCTTGCCGACGCTGGCAGAAGCAACGGACACAAGCCCGATAATCATAGCTGGATGTATCGGATAGCCAGCTTCACCAAAGCCCAATACTGGAGAGAACATTACAAGCGGACTAACGGCTTAACCTGTGGCAACTGTAGCAAAGCTCAAAGGGCAAAGTGTAAAGAGGATAACCTTTACAGCCAATGCCCAAAGCTAGTCAAGGTAGAGAGCCTGAATAAGCCTATCGTAGACAGTCAAGGCAATCTAACCGAACTCGGAGAGCTAATTGCCGATGATAAAGCCCTGGACATAGACGCTTGGATTGACGCTCGGACATTCCTACTCGGAGCACCAGAACGGCTACTCACCATTGGCACAAAGCTACGAGATAGCATAGCCCTGACTAATGCCGAAATGATTTATCTTTGCCGATGGCGAAAGCGGGAACAAAAAAAGCTGTGTTAGAGTGAAAGGTTTTAGCCCTTTTCCGCAAATTATATAGTGGAAGCACCGTTAAGGCTAGAGTATCTCAGCTTGACGGATAGCTTACTACTAGGTGAAGCTGGCAG
>CAZYRA010000078.1:0-4991 GCA_964649385.1 uncultured Dehalococcoidales bacterium
GATAGCGTGCAATGAATGGAATAGTCGCTCCTGCATCAAGCAGAGACCTGACAGCCTCTACTTGCCCGGGTGTGACTCCCGTCTGGTTGGCAATGGTCATGCCATGAGTTTCAAGCATTACGTTTTTATCTCCAAGTGACGGATATCAATAATTGTACTACAGAGTTCACGCGTTCTTAAAGCAACTGCCATATGGGGATATAAAAAGGTGCGCTGAATATCATGCCTGAGTGCCAGGCGTGAAAGTATGGGGGAAAATGAACGTTTTTGTCCGTGATTTAACAAACCGTCACTTTGTACAACTCTGTATAAGAGATAAATGATATAATCTGAATACTGTGAACATACTATTCATAGACGATACTGAACAAGTTAGTCAGCAGTATATCGGAATCGGTGGAGTTATCTTTCACGATAGTTGTTTGAGTGACTTATTTAAGCAATTCAATGAAAAGAAAGCGTTGCATGGTATTCCTTCCGAAGAAGAAATCAAATGGTCTCCGGATAGAAATAGCTGGATAAAGAATAACCTCATTGACAACGATAGAATTTCAGCCTACTCTGATGTTCTAGCCTTGATTAAGTCGTTCAACGGTAAGATAATAGTTGCTGTGGTACAGAGGAACGATTTGAGTTGGACTCCGCTTGAAGCGAAATGGCAATGTACGGAATTCGTCACTGAAAGATTTCAATTCTACCTTCAGGATCATGATGATAAGCAAGGCCTTATAATAGCGGATTTCCCCGGGAGTGGTAAGGAGGAGAAGAAACTTCTGCAGGATTATTACCGGTTGTTAAAAGAGGGAACGAGATATGTAAAACCCTCCAATATCGTCATGAACCTTTTGACAACCGAATCACATCTAAATCCTGCACTGCAAATCGCAGATTTGGTTGTAGGTATTACAACCGGAATGTGCTCGCCACGTCGGGATTATGCTTCTGCGTATTGGGATATGGTAAGCCACAACCTTCATCGCAGTCAGGTTGGCGAAGTGATGGGTTGTGGATTAAAGGTATTTCCTAAAGAGAATTACGATGAGTTGGTTCTATCACTTTTCCCTGAAGATCTTGAAGAGCGGGAAGAATTTGAGGAAAGTTACGAAGAATATGTAGAAAGGATGAGGGAGCTTTACAGAGTGCTTATGAGTGAAGACGAGCTAAACATGCACTTTCCACGACCCTAGTGAAAGGTTCCCCTAAACATTTAGCCAAATTGTCGAACACCACTCTGGCTAAGGTCAAGGAATTATTTTGGGGCAAATTGAGAAATAAGCGAAACTGATAATCTAGCCTATCCTCGAAATCCGCCAAACATTAAGGAATAGCACCCCGGAAACCTGTCCCTAACCCACTTTGATATTGATAATCCAGGTTATGGCAGTATCTCCACTTCCTCAAGTAAGTCTTATGGGATTTAAAAACATCAAGCATTGACAATCTCGCAATGCCTGAAGGAGAATCATATTAACATGCAATCTCAAGACGTGATCGTAATTGGGGCAGGGGCAGGAGGCATGATGGCCGCTGGACGTGCTGCCGAATGCGGCGCTGTCGTAACATTGCTTGAAAAGACAGATGGCCCCGGCAAGAAGATCCTCATCAGCGGCAAGACTCGCTGCAATCTAACCAACTCGGCGGACATGGACGATTTCATCGGTATGTACGGACCTAACGGCCGGTTCCTTCACAACACCTTTCCCCGTCTTTTCCGGGACGACTTGCTGGCGCTTCTGAAGCGATATGGAGTAGAAACTAAGCTAGAACGGGGTGGACGCATCTTCCCTGCTTCCGACGATGCTAATGATATTGTCAAGGCATTCGAGCGTTATATGGACGAGTATAGGGTACAGATTAGAATGGGCGTCAAGGTGAATCGAATCACGGTTGAGCAAGGGCGATTCACCGGCGTGGTAACCGAGAAGGGTATGTTTAAAGGTAACGCAGTCGTTCTAGCAACTGGCGGCGCCTCATTCCCGGCGACTGGCTCCACTGGAGACGGTTACCGCATGGCTGAAGCTCTGGGGCATACCGTCGTGTCGCTGCGTCCGGCGCTCGTCCCGATGGTCGTACGTGAGATTGGGATGATAAAGAGAATGCAGGGGGTCAGCCTACGCAACGTGCGTCTGACCGCATGGCAATGTCGTGCTGAAGAGATCGACCCAGTACTAACGCCGGTGTGGAACTCCGGGCGGGGTATCGTGGGAAGACGGCCCCGGGCTGCGGTCATCGAAAGCCGGATGGGGGAAATGATGATAACGCACTTCGGCATCGGCGGCCCCATTACGTTACAGATGAGCCTGGCGATTGTGGATGCACTTGAGAGTGGGCCGGTGAGTGTGTCAATCGATCTTAAGCCTGCCCTCAGCCACGATAAATTACGCGACCGCTTGCAAAGAGACTTCGACCTTAACAGCAAGCGTAGCTTCTTCAATATCCTCAAGGGACTGCTGCCGCAAAGGATGGTAGACCCATTTGTAGAGATGTCCGCGATTCCCGGGGACAAGCCGGGGAATCAGATAACGGGTGAAGAAAGAGACCGACTCGTCTGTCTGCTTAAGGCAGTGCGGTTCAACATTAAAGGACCTTTGCCCTTAGTCTCGGCAATGGTCACTGCTGGCGGCGTGTCCCTCAAAGAGATAGACCCACGTACGATGGCCTCACGGCTGATAGCGGGGCTCTATTTTTGCGGTGAGGTAATGGATATTGACGCTGATACTGGTGGCTTTAACCTACAGGCAGCCTTTTCTACAGGCTATGTGGCTGGAGAATCGGCGGCAGCCCCGGACGGCTAGAGCACGTGAACTCCGAAGCTTTTCAGAGCCTGGGCAAAAGTACTCAGGGGTAGCCCCATGACGTTGTAGTAATCCCCTTCAATCTTGTCAATCAGGACGGAACCGAGTCCTTGAATAGCATATGCCCCGGCCTTATCTAGCGGCTCGCTGGAGCTTACATAGCTATCGATTTCATGCTCACTTAGCTTTCTCATGTACACCATTGTCTCAACCACACGGGAAAGAGTTTTGCCGTTGGTGGTATCCAGGATAGTGAAGCCGGTTATAGCCACATGGGAGCGGCCGCTAAGTGCCTTGAGCATCCTCTTGGCTTCGTTCGGACTGCGGGGCTTGCCCATGACCTGACCTGCCGATACGATAAACGTATCGGCAGCGATTATAAGAGCATTGCTATGCCTCGCAGCCACGGCGCGTGCTTTCTCTAAGGAGACCTGTTTGGCACGCTCGTGGGGCTTCAACTCAAAGTAGGCAGCTTCTGGGTAATCACTGGGGTCAACCGTAAAATGAAGGCTGATTTTCTCAAGTAGTTCCTTGCGCCGAGTGGAGGCAGAAGCCAGCACGATTTCCATACCAACAGGATATAATAAGCAATGAAAAAGCGCAAAGAAAGACATGGGAGCACATTTTTCAGGGCGCTACTCGTGGTATGATGAGAGGGACTCTTTTGTATGGAGATATGTACTATTTCATCATCCCTGAGAGCGACGCCATACATAGGATAACACATCAATGTGAACTATTAGTGGCCTGATTCGGTCCAGTTTAATGGGGTTCAGGTCAAAATCACTGGTCTATTAATAGTGGCTAGTTAAGAAACTTGTAGAAGCGCTACAATACAAGGTTCTTGCATTTTATGCACAAGGCTGGGGCTTAGTATACTTTGGGATTTTAGCTAGCCTAGATTTAGATTGGGGTACAAACTAGCAGGGAAAGAATGGGCAGTCTTTCATTTAAGGTGGTACAAAATATAGGGTTAGCTTAGTTCACCCGCTTACTAAGGATCGGGCCTTAAACTCATTAGTGAAATACAATGACCCTAGTTTGTGTTAGAATAGTAGTAGCCACGTAAACCGAGGATATGCGCTACAGAAATACCGCCTGACCTTTCTACGAAGGGTGAGCGGCATTTTTGTTGTGACAGCAGACTCTTACTTGCAACAGGATCAACTGTTAAAAGCAACAGGGGAACCTAGTCCGCGAGGAACAGGTAATACAGTGGACTTATAACGACGCAAGTAGGAGTATAATGACAACCGAATTTTCCCAATTAGGTCTAAAATCGCAACTGGAGCAGTCCGTATCTGATCTTGGTTATATCACTCCCACACCGATTCAATCGAAGATTATCCCGTTAATGCTGGATGGTCATGATGTAATCGGCCAGGCCCAGACAGGTACCGGCAAAACGGCTGCTTTCGTGTTACCCATTATTCAAACCATGGAACGGGGTCAGCGTGGTATACAGGCTCTTGTTCTGGCTCCGACACGGGAACTGGCCATGCAGGTAGCGAAGGCTGCAAATGAATACGGAAGATGCCTGAATGTGCGTGTTCTGGCAGTATATGGCGGTCAACCGTATAGCCAGCAGATTAATCGTCTCAGACAGGGAGTGGATATTGTAGTAGGTACACCTGGGCGCTTACTGGATCTGATAGAGAAGGGGGTACTTGATCTAAGTCATGTTAGCACTGTCGTCATCGATGAAGCAGACGAAATGCTCAGCATGGGTTTCATCGATGATATTGAGGAAATTCTCAGTACAATCCCATCAGAACGTCAGACCGCTCTCTTTTCTGCTACCATCCCGCCGGAAATCGGTAACATAGCTAATAAATACATGCATTCCCCACAGTCTATTATTATTAAAAGCAAACATCTCACGGTTGATGCAATTGAACATCGATATTGCCTGGTCAATAAAGAAGAAAAACTGGCTGTTCTCACGCGGACCTTTGAGATTGAGGATATCACCAGGGCGCTCATATTTGTTAGGACGCGTGTTGGTACGAGCGATTTAGTGAATGAACTCATGGGACGTGGGTTTCCTGCCGAAGCCTTGAATGGGGATCTGAACCAACAGACTCGAGAACAGGTTTTGAATCGCTTTCGTCGTAATCAAATCACTGTACTTGTGGCCACGGATGTGGCAGCCCGGGGATTGGACATTGACGATATTTCACACGTGTTCAACTATGA
>CAZYRA010000079.1:0-4955 GCA_964649385.1 uncultured Dehalococcoidales bacterium
AACAGCCTCCCTTTTAGATTTCAAACCTTTGAAGTACAGGGTAAGGCCCTCCAAGCAATCAAGGCACTTAAAAATACCCCTTTACCGATACAGAAGAATAGGCAAGGTTAGGATAGGTGTGGTTTACAGAGGACTTCTTTAACCTTGAGGTCGAAGAAGTTACGGGTGTTTACCGGCCTCAGCAAGACGGCGGTATCAGCGCCATGACCTGTACCGCCGATAGAGATAACGTCCTCATCGGTACGTACCAGCCCGCTATCAGCCGCCATCAGGGCTATCTCACAGGTAACCTTCATCCCCTGGCCGAAGATACGCAACGTATCGGCGATTATCATCCCCAGGACATAGGTATTATACTTGTTACGCATTGCGGCACTCAGTCCGCTGAGGGCATGAGTCGTGGTTAGTATGATACCCCCCTTACTCTCAACTATCTGCCTGTTCTCTTCCTCGAACTCCTGAACATTAGCTTCACCTATACCGGTAACATGGCTGACTGCGATAACCTTCACTCCTTGGAAGACATCTGTAGCCCTGACTGCGGTGGCGCCGCTTGTTGATGCTACCAGTACTTTCTTAATACTCAGTTCCTCCGCTCGCTGTCGGGCAATACGGAGGGTTGCCTCGGTAGTCTCACTAGCGGAATGTTCAAAATAGACGGTTTTTAGTTCCATTATGCGGTTGTACCTTCCTTTTTTTAATATGCCGGGGTTGCTTTGATATTCTACCACCGGAGGCAGAATTTCACCACACCCCTCGCAATGACACAGTTGAAACATGTCCTTCCCTGGTTGGTAGAGATGCGGGGACGAATACGAAAGCTCATTGCCTGGCTATAGTGACTATGGTATATTTATTTAGTGGATGTTAAGATTTCTTTTGTTACCTCAGGTACGGTTACCACACCTAAGGGGTTCTTGGCTGGGGCTACCTATGCCGGACTAAAGAAGAAGGCGGAAGGTGTTCTTGACCTGGCTATTCTCTCTGCTGAAGTTCCCTGTACCGGGGCGGCTCTATTTACTACCAACAGGATTAAGGCAGCCCCGGTAACTCTATCTCGGCAGCGGTTACAGTCGGGGGCTGGGGAGATAAGAGCGATAGTGGTGAATAGTGGCTATGCCAATACCTGTGTTGGTGAGGTGGGGCTTGGCGACGCCGCCGAGATGGCAAATTTAGCTGCCCGGAATCTCGGGGTAGCATCGGAGGCTGTGCTGGTGGCCAGTACTGGTGTAATCGGGAATCGGCTGCCGATGGACCTTATCAAGACCGGTATCAAGCGAATTAAGGTTTCCAGATATGGTGGTCATAAGCTGGCGAGGGCAATAATGACTACGGATACCATTCCCAAAGAAGCGGCGGTAGCGGTCAGTGCTGACGGTGGCGAGTTTGTTATCGGTGGGGCAGTCAAGGGCTCAGGGATGCTTCACCCCAACCTAGCTACTTTTCTTTGTTTTTTAACTACTGATGCTGCCGTAGGGCCGGACTTTCTCAAGCATGCGCTACGAAGAGCAGCTGACATTTCTTTTAATATGGTTTCTATTGATGGGGACACCAGCACCAATGATATGGCTCTGATTATGGCTGACGGAATGGCGGATGGCGGACACGCTGTTTCGCCGGGGAGCCGGCAGGCTGAGGCTTTTCAAGCGGCTCTTAACCAGCTCTGTATCCATCTAGCAAAGAGCATCGCCCGTGATGGTGAGGGTGCAAGCCGGCTTATCGAGGTCAATGTTAGCGGTGCTTCCAGCTTTGCTGACGCTGGACTGGTAGCCAGGACAATAGCGGGTTCATCACTGGTCAAGACAGCAGTACACGGTAATGACCCTAACTGGGGCAGGATTTTAGCAGCGGCCGGTCGGAGCGGCGTTGAGGTAATGGAATCAAGGATTGACCTATCTATCAGTGGTATTTGCCTGGTAAAGGCGGGGTGTCCGGTAGCTTTTAATGAAGCAGAGATAGTGAGGGTATTGGGTGGTAGTGAGGTAGCGATAAACCTGGAGCTCAACCTGGGTACAGCCAAAGCTACTGCCTGGGGTTGTGACCTGTCCAGAGAGTATATTGCCATAAATAGTGAATACACAACTTGAGTCGTGTCTACTTATTATGAAAAAGAGGGTATGGATTGAGTAGAGTTACTGTAGTTAAAATTGGCGGGGCTACCTTAGGCAGTCATGATACCGCTCTAGCCGATATTGTTGCGCTTCAACAGCAGGGCAGACCGTTGGTTGTCGTGCATGGTGGGGCTAAGGTGGTAACCAATTGGCTGAAACGGCAGGGTGTGACCACCAAGTTTGTCCGCGGCGAGCGAGTAACCGATGAAACAGCCCTTGAGATGGTAGCCGCTGTGCTTGGCGGCCTGGTCAACAAGGAGATTGTCGCTGCAATTAATGGTCTGGGTGGGCAAGCGGTCGGTATCAGCGGCATCGACGGGGCCCTAATTCAGGGTAGAATCAGGGATAGAGAGATGGGTTACGTTGGTAATGTGGTCAGAGTAAACACGATTCTCCTGGATGCCCTGCTTGGCTCAGGCTTCGTTCCGGTGGTCTCTCCACTCAGTCTCCACTCGTTTGACAGGCCGGATGGTACCCCACTGATGCTTAATGTTAATGGTGATACCGTAGCCGGTGAAATTGCTGCTGCTGTTGGTGCAGAAATGCTCATCTTTCTCACCGATGTTGCTGGCATAAGCGATAAGTCAGGCCGGTTTTTTCCGGAGCTAACGGCGGATGAGGCCGAATCATTAATGACTTCGGGGGTAGCTTCAGGAGGAATGATTCCTAAGATTAAAGCCTGCCTGAGGGCTTTGTCTAATAGTTCGATGACCTGTATTATTATGGATGGCAGAAAGCCGCATGCTCTGCTCAAGGAGATTGAGGAGGGTGGTAGCGGTACCACGATAAAGGTTATTTAGTTAGGATTGGTGTTAGTATGAGTCACTGGCAGGAGCTTGAGAATAGGTATTTTATGCATACTGTGGAGCGGATACCGCTGACTCTGGTCAGGGGACAGGGGGCATGGGTCTGGGATGAGGATGGCAGGAAGTACCTTGATTTTGTTGCCGGTTGGGCCGTTGATAGCCTGGGGCACTGTCATCCGGCAGTGACCAGTGCGGTGACGGAGCAGGTACAGACGCTCATCCATACCTCGAACCAGTTCTATACTATTCCCCAGGTGCAGCTTGCAGAGATTCTCGTTCAGTATAGCTGTCTGAACAAGGTCTTCTTCAGTAATAGTGGTGCCGAGGCTAACGAAGGCGCAGTGAAGCTGGCCCGGTGCTACGGAAGACGCTACCGTGATGGGGCCTATGAGGTTATTACCACCAGCAGTTCGTTTCATGGCCGTACTTTGGCTATGGTGGCTGCTACCGGTCAGGATAAGCACCAGCAGCCATACATCCCACTGCCGGTTGGTTTTGTTAATGTGGAGTATAATAATATTGAAGCGATAAAGTTGGCTACTACGAAGGAAACTTGCGCCGTGATGCTGGAACTGGTGCAGGGTGAGGGGGGAGTAAACCTGCCTGATGAGGGTTATTTAACTGCGGTTCGGGACTGGTGTGATAAGCAGGGCATTCTACTTATTCTGGATGAAGTCCAGACCGGGGTGGCCCGGCTGGGGACACTTTTTGCCTACGAGCAGTTTGGTATTGAACCTGATATAATGACACTAGCCAAGGGATTGGCCAGTGGTATCCCCATCGGGGCTACTCTGGCTAAGGATGAGGCGTCTGTATTCAGTCCCGGGGAACATGGCTCTACCTTTGGTGGCAATCCGGTGGCCTGTGCCGCCGGGTATGCAACACTGAAGTTCATTATTGAAAATGATATTGCCGGGAATGTCAGAGAGGTAGGAGATTATCTGGCCTCCGGATTGGAAAAGTTGAAGCGGAGATTCTCCTTTATTACTGATGTTCGGGGGTGTGGGTTATTGATAGCAATGGAGTTTAGCAGTGATATTGCCCAGTCGGTGGTAATGGCCTGTCTTGATAAGGGACTACTGGTTAACCGGTTGAAGCCAAACGCACTGCGTTTTATGCCTCCTCTAATTATTGGCAAGGGGGAGGTTGATGAAGCGCTGGGTATTCTGGAGCAGACACTACCCAGACCTGTTGATTGAGAGCGGAGTTGTCCTATGGACATTGATGAAATTATCAGCGAGATAGAAGGGGGGCGGGGTTACGGGTACGAGCAGTATGTTACCGTGGGCGGTGTGAATATTCGCTACGCAGTAAGGGGTGAAGGCCCTCCTCTTTTGTTGCTTCATGGCTTTGGTGAATTTCTGGAGACTTGGGATCTTAATTTCTATTTTTTGAGTGAGCACTGCCGGGTATATGTGATGGACCTGCCTGGGCATGGCCTTTCTGACAAGCCCTACCTTGATTACAACATTTCTTTTTTTGCTGACTTTGTTATCGATTTTATGGATACTTTCGGGATTGACCATGCCGATATCATCGGTCATTCCTTTGGTGGGACCATAGCTGTAAGTGTTGCCACCAGCTTTCCAGAGAAGGTTGACAAGCTTGTCCTGGAATCCTGCTTTGGTTTGAGTAATGACATATCCCTGCTTCATAAGCTGTGCAGTATACCGGTGATGGGTAGCGTTGATACCACCGAACCCGCGGTAAAGTCCGCCTTGGAACACAGGGCAAGAATGGAGTTCTATAACCCGGACCTTGTCGCCCGGGAGATGACTGGCATGAGCTATCGGTTTATGCAGATGGCAGAGGCAAGGCGGGTGATGCTGAACATTATGCACAACTGGGTAGGTGTTAACGGCCTCAATCCCGAAATAATTATGGTAGATAGGCTGCACTTGATTAAATCACCCACTCTATTCGTCCATTGTGAGCAGGACAAGATTCACCCCGTTGAACTCTCTCGGAAGGCATACCATCGCATTCCTAAAAGCAGTTTGAAGGTGTTCAACGAGTGCGGCCATTGCCCCCATATCGA
>CAZYRA010000080.1:0-4848 GCA_964649385.1 uncultured Dehalococcoidales bacterium
TGGTGCGAGGTGGGCAACCTCACTATCACTATATTGTTTCTGTGGAGTGATGGCGAAGGGTTCCGCCCAAACACACAGGTGTACCCCGTGGGTAATGGCGGTTGGGTGTCATATCGTCAGCTAATATCTTAAGCTGTAGCTGCCCCGTGTTGAAGTTGAAGTAACTTGTTTAATCGTTCCGGGCTGCTGCTTTTCATTAGTGCTTCCTCTTTAGTGATGATACCAGCTCTCAGTAGATGGGCTAAAGAAGTATCCAGGGTTTGCATCCCATCCTTACTGTTGAGCTGCATAATGCTGTGTAGTTCAAAGGTCTTCTGTTCCCGAATAAGGTTTCTGACGGCAGGGGGGACAAGTAGAATCTCAAAAGCACCTACTCGCCCTCCCCCGATACGGGGCAACAGTGTTTGTGATAGTATCGCCTCCATTACCTGTGACAGCTGTAGCCTTATCTGTTGTTGCTGCCCGTGTGGAAAGATGTCAATTATACGGTCAACGGTCTGAGGGGCGTCGGTAGTATGCAGAGTTCCCAGTACCAGGTGACCGGTCTCAGCAGCCCTGATGGCGGTAGCAATAGTTTCCAGGTCGCGCATCTCACCGACTACAATTACATCCGGGTCGTGACGCATGGCGTGTACTAAGGCATTGGAGAAGGATTTGGTATCGTCTCCCAGGTCCCTTTGGGCAATAAGACATTTTTTGTTACGGTGCAGGTACTCAATCGGGTCTTCAATGGTGATGACATTCCGGCTGTCGTTCTCGTTAAGATGGTCAATCATAGCTGCCATAGTCGTTGACTTGCCGCTACCGGTAGGTCCGGTGACCAGGACAAGCCCCCTTGGCTTGAGGATGAGCTCTTTGCAAATCTGGGGCAGCCCTAGTTCATCAATGGTCAGGATATTAAATGGCACTACGCGGAAGGCAATGCTTATCGTATTTCTCTGTTTCATAACGCTGACCCGGAACCGGGCCAGCCCGGGTACACTGTAGGCAAAATCCAGCTCCAGCTCGTTGAGGAAGGTATTTCTCTGTTCCGGAGTGGTGATGTACTCAAATATGATTTCAGTATCTTCGACGGTAACCGGAGGCAGGTCCTCTTGGGGTACCAGCGCTCCGTCGATACGGAGTACCGGAGGACTCGGCACCCTCAGGTGCAGGTCTGAGGCTTGCTTACCTACAGTTATTTTAAGCAGTTCAGTTACTTGCTCTGCTCGCATACCAGTACCTCCGTAGCTTTTGCTGCTGTCTTTTCAGTCACGCCCTGATATACTCTACTATATCTTCGCCATCCGGTAAATCCCCTATTGGCACCCCGTACTTTTTCTTACTTGAAGGCCTGGCGGTCACCTTTTCTCCAGTCTTTTTGATGGAGTTGACTTGATTACCTTGCAGAAAACGTTCACCAGTTTAGGGTCAAATTGAGTTCCGGCGCAGCGTTTCAGTTCGTCAAGTGCTTCTTGTACTGGTAACTGCTTACGGTAGGGCCGTGGTGAGGTAATGGCATCAAAAGCATCGGCGATAGATAAAATACGGGATCCCAGGGGAATATTGTCACCCTTTAGACCAGCGGGATAGCCGCTGCCGTCATAGTGCTCGTGATGATGCAGGATAACCGGTATGCAGCTGACCAGGTCGATGATGTGTCTTAATATCTCGATACCGAGCTTAGGGTGATCTCTAATTAATTCCCATTCCTCATCATTTAGCGCTCCCTTCTTATTCAGTATGGAGTCCGGGACAGCAATTTTACCCACATCGTGAAGCAGACCGGCAGCGCGAATAGTGTCTATTACATCTTTAGATAAGCCCAACGCTTCAGCCAGGGCTACCGCATAGTCGCTGACTTTTTTCGAGTGTCCGTAGGTATAGTGGTCCTTAGCATCAACAGTAGCCGCCAGGGCATAGATTACGCTCAGGGCTCTTGGTTGTGCCTCATACTCTACATCTGCCGGGAACGTTTCTGTTTTGGCTACTTCCGAGGACAGGCAAGTTCGGTTCCTTCCCGTCTGTTTAGCCCGGTACAGTGCTGAATCGGCACGAGAGATAATTTCCGCTTTAGTTACACCATCAACCGGCCAGCTGGCTATGCCAAGGCTGGCAGTTATCGGGGTAGCCCGGGAGCTTGTTTTGGAAGCTATTGCCTTGCGCATTCGTTCCGCTACCTTGTAGGCATCCTTGAGATGAGCCTCGGGTAGTATGACGGCAAACTCCTCACCACCGTAGCGGAAGGCGGTATCCAGGCTTCGAGTTGATGCCTTGATGGACAGGGCAATCCTGCGCAGAATTTCATCCCCGGCCAGGTGTCCATGGATATCGTTATAGGCCTTGAAGAGGTCCACGTCCAGCATTATCAGAGAGAAGGTGGTGCCGAAGCGGGAGCCCCGGGCAATCTCCTGATCGATGCGATCGTGGAACTGACGGTGATTGTATAGTTCGGTCAGCCCGTCAGTATTTGCCCTAACTATAGCTTGAGAATAAAGTTGGGCGTTATTGATGATAGCGCCGGCCTGGTTTGCCATGTTCATCGCCAGTTCCAGGTCTTCATGAGAGTAGATGGAGCCGGATCGCTTTTTACCCAGGGCCAGGATACCGACTAGCCTGTCCCGGTTTCTAATGGGACACAGCAGTCCCAGATTGGACGCTGTTATCTGCCGTTTTTCTATCTCCCATAAGCCCTTAAACTTGGGCATATTATCGATTGGTTCCAGGTTAAGCGGCCCATTCTCTTTATGCAGCCAGGTTACGATGGGGTTGTCAATATCAAAACTAATATCGTCGCCCGATCCACCCTCCGCTTTGGGATAGTTAAACTGTACCGTGAAATCACCGCTGCTGAAGTCCTGTATCATTAATTTTGCCTGTGTCAGGTGCAGGGCTTTGGTTATTGTACTTAGCATTTCCTGAGCCAATTCGTCCAGGTTAATGACGCTGCTCATTCTCTTATTGAAATCGAGGAGGGCACGGCGAGGCTCATAATTCTTTCGATGAAACAAACGGTCCAGGTTGTCTTCGAATCTACGCATTAGCGGGTGTGCCAGTAGAGCCAGCATGATGACCAGCGCGGTGGTGCGTAAGACAATGTCGAAGGTCGTTTGGGTCGGCAGGATAGCCTGCCACAGGAATACCGAACCGGCGTATATACCACCGAGGCTAGCGATTATCAGGGCATAGCCCAGCATTTTCTTGGCAACGAACTTTGTGTTAAGTAGCTGGTATCTCATGATGGCATAGGTAATTATTGAGGCGTTGGTCAGGTTGCCAATGTGATCGATGGGAAGGCCGGCTATGGCCGGCGTCAGGTTAGTGATATAGCTTGAGATTATTACTATTGCCGAGCCTATTATGAGGTATATTGTCCTGTTACGGTCGGTGGGATCCAGGGAACTATGGTAGCGCCGAGCCAGCATAAACATGGAGATGATCAAGAAGACGGCGCTGCTGCCACCTATGATATAGAGGGAAAGACCGAGGTCATGGTACAGGATGCCATCAAGGATATAGGCATACTTAATTATGTAGCCGTTTAGGGAGAGCGCCAGTATGGTCACCACAGTGGCATAGCCGAGATAGGTGCCTATTCCGTTGGGGCTATTGTTGTAGGCCCTGACGAAGTGGTAGTAGCTGACCACTGTCCACATAAGTGCGGCGACCAGCAGCTCATTCCAGAGCAGCGAAAGCTGCGGATGGGCGTTCAGGTGCAGCATAAAGGAGGTAAAGCTCCATGCGCCGGAGGCAATAAGGAACCAGGCAAACACCCGGTTTACCCGTGTGCCCTCCTGCCGCAAGGTAAGCACGGCTAAAATAGTAAAAGCCAGAAAGCTTACCAGTGGTATCGTAGTCCATATACCCATTAACAAGTCCCTCTCCAGTAATAGAGGACAGCGGAATAACCCCTACTGTTGTTAGTAGAAATTATGCCTTATGGTTTTGGGCTTGTCAATGAGGGGGACAGCGTCCGGGCGGACGGCCTAGTTGCGGTGGGCTTTTCTGATTATCCGTCGTAGCGGCGAAAGATGATTGTTGAATTATGACCACCGAAGCCAAAGGAATTTGAGACGGCGGTCTTTACCTTGAGTTGCCGGGCGCCACTGGGCACATAGTCCAGGTCGCATTCAGGGTCAGGGTGGGTAAGGTTTATCGTTGGTGGAATAACCCCGTGATTAATAGCCAGCACACATATCGCAGCTTCAAGGCTGCCTGATGCCCCCAACAGGTGACCGGTCATTGATTTGCTGCCCGAGGTAGGGATACGGTAGGCATAGTCACCCAGTACGCTTTTCATGGCGCGGGTCTCCGCCCGGTCATTAAGTAGTGTCGCTGTGCCGTGAGCACTGATATAATCGATATCAGCAGGGGTAATAGCAGCGCTCTTCATCGCCAGCCTTAGGGCCCTGGCGGCACCTTCACCGTCAGGTGAAGGCCGGGTTAGGTGAAAGGCGTCGCTGGTGGCGCTGTAGCCAATGACTTCAGCCAGAATGGGGGCTCCCCGTTCCCGGGCATAGGTCTCCTCTTCCAGAATCATAATGGCGGCGCCTTCGCCGAGGACAAAACCGTCCCGCTCGGCATCGAATGGGCAGCAGGCGGTCTCCACCCCGTTGTTCTTGGTCGATAGTGCACGGCAGGAGTTGAAGGCGGCCAGAATAATAGGCATTATCGGCGCTTCGGCACCGCCGGTTATCATTACATTGGCACCACCCCCCCGGATTATATGGAATGCCTGACCGATGGCATCGCTGCCGCTGGAGCACGCCGACGAGGGAGAGTAGTTGATTCCCCTCGTCCCCAGTGTCAGGGATACCTGTACCGGAGCAGCATCGCCCGACATTGTCGGAGCAAGAACCGGGCTGACCC
>CAZYRA010000081.1:0-4825 GCA_964649385.1 uncultured Dehalococcoidales bacterium
CCTGTTTCTCACTCATTTTCTCTACCTGCCTCAAGGTCTCCCTCCAACTCCGGCACCAGGTCTTTTTCAGCCAAATCACCATCCTGGCTGCCACAGCCGATAGGCAGCTCGATGATAAAGGTAGTCCCTCTGCCCGACTCGCTTTCGGCATATATCCGGCCGCCGTGCTCGGTTACTATACCGTGACAGATACTTAAGCCCAGGCCGGTCTACACAAGAACACCTCCACAAATACCAGTGTCTTTGAAGTCAATAATAGAGAAGGCTCTTCATGTCTCCTGGAGAAGATTCTGTCTTGTACACTCTGAATCTAGCATCTAACAATCCATCGTTTTGTTCAATTTTTAATGAAGTAACAAAATAAGCTTTTGTTACTCCGGTTGTACCGACTGGATGTTGTGTCCTATATGATACCGTTCAGGACCCGCCTGACCTCCCTCTTTAGCCCGGCAATATCAAAGGGCTTGGTAACATAGGGGGCCCTCGCCCTCTTAAGAAACTCCTTGGTATCGGCACTAATTACATCTCCGGTGATAAACATTATCCTCTTTTGCAGAGACGGTGCTGTCTTTCCAATCTCATCATATAGCTCAACACCACTTAAGCCGGGCATCTTGATATCAGAGAGGATAAGGCCGTATTCCTCGCTTCTAATCTTCTCAAGGGCCTCTTTACCGCTGCCTGCCGTCACCACATCATACCCCTCACCAACCAACACCTTCTTCAGAAACGTTAGAATGGCTGGCTCATCATCCACAACCAGTATCCGGCCCCCGTGAGGTTTCCCGTCTTCTTCAACCGCCTCAACCTGCGCTATCTTCTCTTCTTCCTCTGCTAATATAGGCAGTTCGATGATAAAGGTGGCTCCCTCCCCCGCTTCACTCTCAGCATATATCCTTCCCTTGTGCTCTCTGATGATGCCGTAGGACAGGCTCAAGCCCAGGCCGGTCCCTTCCCCCACCTCCTTGGTGGTGAAGAAGGGGTCGAATACCTTACCTATGTTCTCCTTGGCTATGCCGGGCCCGTCATCGGCAAAGGATATCCGTATGTTATTACCTGCCTGCTCCGTCTTGATAGTAAGCTTGCCCCTGCCGTGGGCCTTCTTCATCTCCGTCTCGGCATTGACGATGATATTCATAAAGACCTGCTGGAGCTGACCGGCGTCGACAACCGTCCAGGGCAGTTCGGCATCAAGTGAGGTGTTAACCTTGATGTTGCCCGTCTCCAGCGAGTACCTTCTGAGAGTAAGGGTGCTTTTGATTATCTCGTTGAAGTCGGTGCGATTTCGTACCGACTTGTGCTGGTGGGCGAAGGTGAGCCGCCCCTTCACGATATCGACCACCCTCTGAGAACCATCGTAGATAATCCCCACGCCTTCCCTGATATCGTCGGGTAAGTCCTTTTCCAGCAGCAGTTCGGAGAAGCCGACCACGCTGGTCAGGGGGTTGTTTATCTCGTGGGCAATGCCGGATGCCATCTCACCGATAGAGGCTAACCTGTCGCTAAGCTGAACCCTTTTCTCCAGCTCCCGCCGCTCATCAGACGCTTTCTTGCGCTCGGTGATGTCTCGAATTATCACCATATCAGCGGGCTTTTCTTCGTAGCTAATAATGCTAGCACTTATTTCAACGGGTATCTTACTGCCGTCTTTGGCAATGAGTTCTATCTCGTAACTGTCAGGAACTTTCTCTCCCGACGCCCGTCTTTTATACCTGTCGGCCACCAATTCCCTATACTCCGGAGAAACAAAATCAATAAACGATTTGCCAGCTATCTCCTCTGCTGAAAAACCGGCCATCTCAAGTATCTTTGCATTTGTAAATATTAACGAACCACCCTGGAGAATAACGATTCCGTCATTGCTGCGCTCGACAAGGGCTGAATACTTCATCTCACTCTTCCGCAAATCCTCCTCTGCCTTCTTGCGCTCGGTGATGTCACGGACAACGCTGAGAATTGACTTATCATTTCCGACTTCAATACTTCGGGCGTGTACCTCAACAGCCATTACGGAGCCATCCTTACGCAATTGGGCTGATTCGAATGCTGCTTGCCCTTTCTCCAATAGCTGCTTCCATTGCGTCTCGGCGCCAACCCCGGGGGCGGTTATTGCGCTGAGATCAACTTTAAGCAACTCGTCTTTCGAATATCCGAGCGATTGGCAAGCCGTCGTGTTAACATAGATGAACTCCCCATCCAGTGTGTGCATGAATATCGCATCATTAGCATTGTCCAGTAGCTCTGCCCTAAGGCTTAATTCTCTCTCTACCTGCTTGTGTTCGGTGATGTCCCTGAAATTACCCAGTAAAAATTCTTCCCCAGCGATTGTTATCGGTGTGGAGTTAACATCAGTGTAGAAAACGCTGCCGTCTTTTCTTTTTAAGGGGATGTCCATAGCCAGCACTATTTCCTGTCTGACTTGTTTCTCAAATTGCTCAATAACATGGGGCAGGCTCTCCTCGGGATGGATATCCATAGTACCCAGGTTCTTAATCTCTTCAGCACTATAGCCCAGCATATCACAAATCGCTTTATTCCCAGCGATAAATTTTTTGGACTCAATTTCTGCCAAGAGTATCCCATCTTTAGCATTATCAAAAATAGTCTTGAATCTTTCTTCCGCCTGCTTGCGTTCGTTAATCTCCTCCGTCAACTCTTTTGTTTTAGACCTAACCCGGGAAGTCAGCAGACGATTTCCTCCGACAAGCACAAACACCACACACCCAATACCTATCAACACCCATTTTACCCATCCGGGAACCACGGGTTTCTCAATGGATTTCACTGCGAACCATCTTTCCAACGACTGGTAATAGATGGAGTCCCCATTCGCCTTTAGTTCTTTCATGTGGGAGTCGATTCTATCGATAGGGTATGGCTTTAAGGCTGAATCTTTCGGAAAGGCGAAATATAGAGGGGCAGGCTGGAAAATGATGGCAGTCTTTGCGACGTCAAAATCTGTTTCGTGTTGATTACCAAAGTCCTTACTAGTAACTCCTACGTCAGCCTCGCCGCTTTCCACCAGCTCAAAGACCCTGGTATAACTATCCACTTCAGTAAAGGTACAATTAAGGTCAAATGCATTGACAAGTTCTTTTATACCCTCCGGCCCCTCAAAGTTGATACTACCCTTTAGTACCGCTATGTTTTTACCTTCCAGGTCAAGGATGGATTGTATGTCAGTTCCTTCTCTTGTATAAGCCCATGACCAGCTTGTATATACAGTCTCATTGGAAAAATCGTATAACACACCTCTCTCTTCGGTATAGGCAACGTCAGGCATTATATCAATTTCATTCTGCCCCAACCTTCTAAGGCATTCTTCCCAGGTGCCGGGTATATACTCTATTTCCCACCCTTCCTCTGACGCGATATATTCTATAATGTCCGGCCAGAACCCTGACGCTTTACCCGTTTCATCAGTGAAGATTTTCGGGCTATTTTCATATATCCCCACTCTTACAATTACCGAATCATCCGCAGAAGCAGTCATACCAAATATAGGAGCGCAAAGCAATGATAAGCACAGGAGAAGTATAAAATACCTTTTCAAATTCATATACCTAAATAGCTGACTTACCACTCCGCTACTTCTTTCTTCTGCCCTATTTTTATCTTTCATTTCAATCTAAATATCCCGAGCCGTAACTACTAACCATCTCCATTATAATCTCCATAGAGCATTATGCAAGGTATTTTGAAAATGTTTAGAAAATGTTTAGATTTTGGAGCTAGGGGTTAAGGTACCGCAGCCCACGGGAATATGCCGGGATAACACATCACTGTGGGAACTCAAATAGTAACCGTCGTTTTCCTATCTCTAGTTAAAAACATACTATATTGTTTTAGTCAATGACCCCAGCAAGGTATCGTTTCTGTTTAATCTTCACATCGGTGAGCAGCCTTAGCCTCTATTTTCCTGGCCCCCAACTTAGCGTTTAGATACGGGCTCACTCCTCAAGCGGAGATCCCATCATACTTCATACGGGTTTGGCCAGGAGGGCAGGGCACCATGTTTTTTGGCGGGTTGGCTCGTATGAGCTCCCAAAGGAACCTGCGGTGTTTCCCTGCCCACCTGATGTGTTGCTTACCTCCTCGATTGTTATTTCTACGGGTTGCGACTCTGGAATCTGATAAAGGGTCTGGTTTTTGACCAGTGCAAAGGCCAGACGCAGTAGTTTGTTGACCGCGGCGACCATGACCTCCCTGCCGCTGAGGGGGTTGGCGCCAGCCGGCCGCTCGCGCAGCTTCTTCGCCCAGTCACGAAAGTCGGGGTTGAAGCGCAGCATAGGAATAACCGCGGTCCAGGCACAGTGCCGGAGCACCGGGCGACCCTGCTTGCTTATCGGAGTATGGCTGTGTCGTTTACCGCCTGACTCGGACTCGGTCGGATTGCTGCCGGCCATTTTAATCAGTTGCTTGGCGTTCTGGTAAGAACTGAAGGAGCCGAGCTCTGCAATTATTCCGGCCACAGAGACATAGCTTAGTCCGATTATCGAGAGCAGGTACTTACCCTCCATGGTCTCATGCACCAGCCTGGTCAGAGCTTCATTTATCTGGCGTAGTTGCTGTTTAATGAGGCGGAGTTTTTCTATGAGGAACGCTATCTCGGAGGAGACGGACTGGGCACCCGCTCCGATACCGATCGAAGTCATGGCGACATGGTGCAGAATCTGGAGCTTTCCCTTCATAACGCGCCCCTGGTGTGCTGCCTTGATGGCACCGACGAACTCAGATTCTGTCATACCGGCGATAGCCTGGGGCACAGCGCAGGTACAGAGTACGCTCGCCGCCGTCTGGCCACAAGGATTCTTGAAAACCTGCG
>CAZYRA010000082.1:0-4820 GCA_964649385.1 uncultured Dehalococcoidales bacterium
CGGTCACGCCTGAGACGATATTTGTATTTACATTGACGATATTTGTATTTACATTTGGGGATAGAAAGGGCACAGATTCAGTTGGGAATGCACAATAAGTCATTTAGTGATATTAGAAGAAAGCGCTAGATTATCACCCCCCCCTCTCTGGGGAAAACTAAGGATAAAAACACAAAGAAAAGCCTCCCGGATTGGGAGGCTTTCAACGACTACGTTAAAAAGCTACTACAGCTTTCAGCCTAGGATGGATTTTACTTCATAACTTTTTGTTTAGCGGAAAGCAAATTGTAACTTAATAAGTGTTATAATTATTCGAGCAGGTCAAATGAAAAGGCGGGGTAGAAATGAAAGATACTGAAGAGTTGATCAAAGACCTTAAACTCAAGGATAGTAGTGTTAGGCGACATGCAATAGAAATGCTTGGAATAATGGGAGATGAAAAAGCGGTAGATGCTCTTATTCTAGTTTTGAAAGATAAAAATAGATTTGTTCGACAGGAAGCAATTGCAGCCCTTGGAAAGATAGGGGGTGAGAGGGTAGTAGAACCTCTTACTCAGGCTCTAGGGGAGGAAAAGGATGAATTTGTCCAAGATTCAATGAGAAAGGTTTTAGAAAAGTTGCGGAAATAACTTTAATAGAGATGAACTCATTGGACGTGAAGATTGTAGTATTTTCGGTAAGTATGTATAACGTAATTTGGTAATGCTAGTGGTCATTACCGTAAAACAGCAAGACATCGCTTTTCTATATTGTTAAAAACATCATCGAGAGACGGAGGAAACAATGGGAGAGAAGGGCAGAAAAAATGTCAAGAAACCTAAGCAGAATAAAGTGAAAAAGCAAGAAGAAGTGAAGGAAAAGAAGTAAATCCTTAAAATAATAATGCAGTGACCTGCTCAAGTGGCAAAATAGTAGGGAAAATTACCTTATGACTGACCCTAAGACGGGGGCAAGTCCAAATGGCCACATCAGCATAAACCAAGGAGAACAATGAAAGCAGTTATTTTAGTAGGTGGCGAGGCAACCAGACTGCGTCCCCTTACCTGCAATATACCTAAGGCGATGGTCCCCGTGCTTAACACACCGTTTCTGGAGCATGTTATCCGCCACCTGGGCAGGCATCAGATAAGGGATATAGTCCTGGCTATAGGTCCTTTGGCACAACCTATTGAAAGCTATCTTGGTGATGGTAGCCAGCTTGGAGTCAGGCTTAGCTACGTATTAGAAGATACCCCTCTGGGGACGGCTGGGGCAATTAAGAACGCGGAGAAATATCTGGATGAGACCTTCCTGGTACTAAACGGCGATATCTTCCCTGACCTGGATATTACGGCTATGGCAGGCTTTCACCGGGAGAAAAAGGCGAAGGTAACCATTGCTCTTACTTCGGTAGATGATCCTACCAGCTACGGTGTAATAGACACTGATACCCAAGGCAGGGTTACACGATTCCTGGAGAAGCCTGCCTGGAGTGAAGTAACCACCAATATGATAAATGCCGGAACCTACATTCTTGAGCCTGATATCCTGGCTAAAATCCCTCCGCGGACTAAAGTCAGTATCGAACGCGTGACATTCCCGCTACTACTGGAGGAGGGGGAACCGGTTTACGCTTATCCTTCTTCAGCCTATTGGCTGGATACGGGCACCCCGGAAAAATACCTCCAGTTGCATCGAGACCTGCTAAGCGGTAAATGCCAGCAGTATCCTCTTCCGCCCGATAAGGAGATAATAATCGGAGAGCGATGCCATATTCATCCTACCGCTCAAATAAAGGGGCTGGTAGTGATAGGCGCAGACTGCTCTATCGGACGCCAAGTAAAGCTAACCGGACCTGTGGTTATTGGTCGTGGTTGCCAAATTATGTCAGGGGCCATCATTGAAGATTCCGTTATCTGGCGAGAAGCTCAAATAGGACAGCGCGTTAGTATCAAGGGTTCTGTTGTAGCTGATCATTGCTGCCTCAATGACGATAGTGTCTGTAAAGACTCAGTGCTCGGTGATAACGTAACTACTGGCGGTGGTGGTAAACTGGAGCGGTGTAGCCGAATATGGCCCGGGACAACGGTGGGAGATGCAACAGGCTCATAAATGACACTTTAAGCAGCAGAGTTTCTTGGTCAAGACGTTTCTTTGAGTCCCCCGTCTCTCCAAGCCATCCAACCCCATTAGCTATCCTGGTTCTACTGAACTTCATCAACCTTTTGACCTTTGATTTAAACGAGCCCAAGTTAGTGCTTCAGTCAGGTGAGCTCGAAGCACATCGAAGCTGAAGCACCTCTTCCCTACCATAATATTGTGGTCAGTGATACCTGTTAACTTCTCAGGACACGTAAGGATTGCCATTATCTCGCGGGCCGCTCGCGTCAGCACTTCCACGGGAATTTGAACAAGCCCTGCGTAGTCTCTCTCCGGGAGAAGTGTGTCTCCAAGAGACACGACCTTAACACCCTTCGGGGCAATATCCTCCTTGAAAACGGGATACTCGAAGACTGCCACGGGCAGACCAGAGGCGAATGCCTCGAGAAGCTGGTTTCCAAATCCTTCCCATCCCGTGGGGTAAAGGACGAAGTCGGCCATAGCATAGAAATCGGGATACAGAGCATAGAGCCCTTCATCTTCGGAACGATATGGGCGAACATCGCCACCTACATATTTCCAAACAATCTTCAATGTGTCGAACAGATCAAACACCTTCTTCTGGTAGTCAATGAAGGCCCGCTCCGGTCGACCTGCGAGAATCAGCACTACTCGATTGAGGTCAGAAAACACCTCGCCGTTGTAGAGCCTCTTCCCGACCATCTCCTGACGCAACCTTTGTAAAACCTCGGTCAGGTGCCCTGCCAATTCAGTCTGCTTGTTGGGCACAATGCGGGCTCCGGCAAAGAGAACGATGTCATTTGGCTTGATACCGTATTTTACACGAAGATCGGCCCGAATCCTGGCTTGCTCTGCCGTGTCAAGCTTTTGATTGAAATCCATGGTATCATGGATCACTTCGGCTTTGATGCCCTTATTCTTGAGCGCCATCTGATTGCGAGAGTTGATCGTCCAATGTCTAAGATTAGGTAACACTGGAGGAAAGTATCCCTCAAGAATTGATTTAGCGAAATCACAGGTCGGAGTGAATTTGTAGGCGCCTTCGCTTAGAATGTCATGGTGAACCGCAGCGCAAGGCAACCGGGACTCTCTGAGCAGGTTGGTTAATGCTACAGTCGCAACGGGATGCACCGGAAGAGATAACATATTGTGGACAAATAGCATGTCCGGCTTGAAATCCGTAATCACTTTGCCCAATTCCTGCCTCAGCTCCAGTAAGGAGACATCAAATGCGTTTTTTAACTCTGCCTCGCCAGCAAAGTCCACCAGCCCGGGCCCGAATAAATTCCGCATCATCAGCATCACTGCTTCAGAGTCAAACTCCAATGCCGGTATAGCGAAGTCCGCCCAATCGTAGGCTGAGCAAATCGCTACCTTATGGCCCATCTTTTCGAGGGAGGCTTGGCGTTTGGCTATCTCCAGGGAAACGCCGTCCGTGCCCGCCGAGTCGAGGGAATCCACATTTACCCGTTGTTTTTGCAGTCCCGCGGCGGGAGCGGAGCGAAAATGAACAATAAGCACTTTCATTATGCCGTCTCCTTTAGGCAGCTTCTTATCAGCTTACTTTTCAGTGTAAACGTTCTGGCGCGTTAGGGGAAGCGCAGTTACTTGTCAGAAAGAGAGTAACAACGGCCACCGGAAACAATATTATATAGGCGATAACATAAATGCTAACATTTCAATCTGGTTCGTGGTATTATCAGATACATCGCCATTGAGACAAGGAGTAGGCTTGAAAGAAACAGCAAAGAGCACCTCATTAGCTGAGAAAGCCTATACGGAATCCCTAAATGAACCCCTCGAAGACGTAGCGCGCATCGGGGGAGCTGACATAGTGGTCGGTATCCCCTTCCGAAACGAAGTCGATGCTGTTGGGCATGTATGTAAAACCGCCGTAAAGGGGCTTACAGAATTCTTCCCTGATAAGAAATGCGTTATTGTTTGCGTCGGCGCGCCGGAAGGGAAGGACGCTTTAGACGTTATTCAGGAAGTACCTCTGGGACACGCAATAAAGAGGATCGCCTTTCTCATGAAGGATGAAGGCGTAAGGGGGGAAGTCTCGTCCTTTAAGGCAATAGTAGAGATAGCGAACAGGCTTAACGCCGATTTAGCTTTATTTGAGCCCGACCTTGATAGCAGAGAGGTGAAAAATGAAATTGAAGGCCTGGCTCCGGAATGGGTAAGCCATCTCATCATTCCGATAGAGAAAGAAGGTGTAGACCTCGTTATACCCAGGTTTAACAGTCACTACCTTGATAATACGGTCTCCAATCACCTCGTGAGGCCTTTGCTCGCTTCTGTCTTTAATCTGAAAGCAGGGGGACTTCCAGGCAAAATACTTGGTATCTCAAGCAAGCTCCTCAGAATCTATTTGGCTGATCTCAACATCTGGAGTGGTGAAGTTGGTGAGTATGGCATGGACAGCCATCTCATCACGACGGCCATCATCAACGAAGCGAAGATTTGCGAAACCAGCCTTGGAGTAAAGATTCGTAGCGTCTACCCGGACAAAGAAAGTGTGTGGAGGCAGCAAACCAAAGTAATCTTTGAGCAAATTGCAGCCAGCAAAGACTGGTGGCAGCAAAGAGGAAACATAATCTACCCCCTGGCTATCTTCGGAGACAGAAAGTCCCTCTGCCCGGAAGAAGTGGTACCAGACCCCCTGGCAATAGAGCGATACAGACAAGGTTTCATCGAGTTCCAGGGCTTATATGAAGAGA
>CAZYRA010000083.1:0-4791 GCA_964649385.1 uncultured Dehalococcoidales bacterium
AGTACTTCTCAATCAGGTGCGGGATTACCTCGCTGTCTGTTTCGGAGATAAACCTATGCCCTTCGGCCATTAGCTGCTTTTTTAACAACTGGTAATTGCCTATTATCCCGTTATGCACAACGGCAACCCGGCCCGAGCAATCACAATGGGGATGGGCGTTTACCTGATTCGGTTCACCGTGAGTCGCCCACCTGGTATGACCGATACCGGCCGCCCCTTTAAGGCGGGGGGCTTTCTTTTCCAGCTCACCTACCTTACCGGCGTCCTTATACACCGTAACGCCGTCGGCGCTGACCGCTATACCACAGGAGTCATAGCCCCGATACTCCAGCCTGAGCAGGCTGTTGAACAGGATAGGCTGGGCCTGCCGGTAGCCAATATAACCAACAATACCGCACATAACTAAAACACCAGGCTCTTATCGGGCAGCCGGCCCCTGATAAGCTTAAGCGCCTGCACCTCACTGTAGTTTCCTAGAATAACGCCGGGCTGAGCGACTACGCCGCTTCCGATGCTGCAGCCCTCACCCAGCATCGCTCCCAGCTTCACCAAGTGGTATGCATCGTTAACCTTAACCTCAGCTTCACCACTCAAGGCAGTAAAATGCCCCCCGATAGCACAGCCGTTGCCGACAACCGAGTCCTGTATAGCGCAGCCGGTACCAATAGCAACATCGCTGCCGATAACGCTGTTTCTTATTTCACTGAAGGGAGAAATGATAACGTTATCGCCGATACTGGTAGCCGGCAGGATACAGGCATTGGGGCCGATATCACAACCATCCCCGATGACCACCGGGCCGACTACAGACGAGTTTGCCCGTATTACCGTATCCCGCCCCACCGAGACCTGCCCTTTCAGGGAAACCCCCTTCTCAACAACGCCGCCCATTTCGGCCCTGGCCTTAGGAATGACCACGCTGTTAAGGCTTAGCACATCCCAGGGGTAGACAGCTTCAAGCCAGGGGCCGTCCGTCTCACAGGCATGGATGGGCTTCCCCCGAGCTATCATTTTGTTAAGGACGCCCGAGATAGCCGGCTCGGTCTCAATATAGTCAAAAACCTCCCCGCTGAAGGCATAGATACGTGTAATGACCTTATTGCTCCCGGCTTCTTTGGGCTGCTCTGCGATGCCCTTAACCATACCGTCCTCAATAGTCGCTACGCCGAACCTTTCGGGACTCTCTACCCTCTTCACCAGGACAGACTCGGGCTTCACAGTAACAAACCGGGTAATGGTAGTGGCGTCAATCAGTTTATCCCCGGAGAGGACAAGGAACTCATCCTGGGCCACTTCCCTGGCCTGGGCCAGGGCATGAGCGGTACCCAAGCGTTTCTTCTGAGTGACATAGGTGATATCGACACCAAGCTGCTCTCCAGAGCCCATATAGTCGAATATCTGCTCCCGCTTATAGCCGACCACCATTACGATATTGCGAATCCCGTTCTGCGCTAACGCCTCAACCATATACTGCAGGATTGGCTTGCCCGCTACGGGAAGCATTGCCTTGGGCCGGTTAACCGTAAACGGTCTGAGCCGCCACCCCTCACCCGCTGCCAGAATTATCGCCTGTTTCATAACTCACCTCTCAGGATATCCTTGCCCCCGGCAAGAAGACGCCGCCGACCACCGCTCCCGGTGCAATACGAGCGTTATTGCCGATAACACTGCCGGTATTGATACTGGCGTTAATTCCGACCTCAACCCCGTCCCCGATGATAGCCCCCAGCTTGCGCCTTTTGCTGTCGATACCGTCTACCACTATATTCTTCTTATCCAGACGCAGGTTGGCAATCTTGGCGCCGGAACCGAGGTTGCAGCCCGCGCCGATAACGCTGTCGCCAACGTAATTGTGGTGGGGAATCCTGGTCCCCTTCATGACTATGGAAGCCTTGACCTCGGTAGCGCCGCCGATATGGCAACCGTCACCGATTGCGGTATAGGGACGAATATAGCAGTTGGGTCCGATGTCACAGTCCTGTCCGATTACCACCGGCCCCAGGATATAGGAGCCCGACCTTACCACCGTATTCCTGCCGATAGAGACCTTTCCCTTCATTACCACGTTCTCTTCCACTTCACCCTGGTTGTCTGCCTCAACCTCCGCCAGTAACGACTGGTTGGCTGCCAGTAGATCCCAGGGATAGCTCAGGTTCAACCAGTAGCCAATCTCCTGAGAAGAAACTTCCTGCCCGCTATCTATCATCAACTGCAGGGAGTCGGTCAGCTCATACTCCCCCCGCGGCGATTTCACCGTCCGGGATATGGCGCCGAATATATCGGGGGTGAGGCGGTATACGCCGGCATTTACCATACAGGAGGGAGGGCTCTCCACCTTCTCGTAGATACGGACCACCCTGCCCTTACTTAACTCAAGGACGCCTAAGCCCTGCGTGTCTTCAACGGTAAACACACTTATGGTGTTACCACCCTTCTCTATTACCTGTTCAATATCTTTTTGCTTAACGATAATATCCCCGTTTATGAGAAGGAAGTCGCCGCTAAGTAACCCCTCAACCATTCTGAGCGCATCAGCGGTGCCCAGCTGCCGCCCCTGGCGGCGGTACTCGATGCCCACCCCCCAGCGGCTGCCGTCAGCAAAGTAGTCACGCACCTGCTCATCGTGGTAGCCGACAATAAAGACAAACTCCCCGATGCCCGCCCCCTTAGCCTCAATAAGCAGATGCTCCAGGATAGGCTTATTGGCGATGGGTATCATCACCTTGGGTCTGGTATAGGTCAGGGGACGCATCCGGCTCCCCTCGCCGGCCGCTAAGATAACCGCCTTCAAAGACTCCCCTCCCTGCCTTCCTTGCTGCATTCCTTGACTATCCTGATACCGCTATCATAAAGCTCCTCGGCTTGCGCCTGGCTCTTTGCCTCAGCGGTCACTCTCACCTTCGGCTCGGTACCGGAGGCCCTGATGAGCAGCCAGCCGTCAGCAAAGCTGAGTCTGATACCGTCCCGCTTATCAAGCGACAGGGGCTTCATCGCCGCCAGCCGCGGCTCCAGTTCCGACACGGCTACCCCCCCCACCGCGACGCTCCCCCTTAAGATAGGGTAAGCGGGTATCTCATCAATCAATTCCGACAGCACATTACTACTGGCAATTACGGCTATCCGGCCGGCGGCATAGATGCCGTCGGGACACAGCGAGATATCGGGGAAAATCCAGCTCCCCGAGGGCTCACCGCCGAAGTCCCCTCCCCCCTTAAGCTCCTCGGAGACAGCAGTGTCACCTACACTGGTCCGGGTAACCTTAAAGCCCATCTCCTCAATCGCCATTGAGGCATCCAGGGTGGTAACCACCTCTTTTGCCCCGACCTCGCGGGCAAAAAGCCCCAGGAGCTTGTCCCCGGGGACGAAACGCCCCTTATCATCCACGGCCATCATCCGGTCGGCGTCTCCGTCATGAGCAATACCCAGGTCGGCGCCAAACTCTTTAGTCGCCTTAATCAGGTCGCCCAGGTTCGCCTCGGTCGGTTCGGGGTTGCGGGGAAAGAAACCGCTGGGATAGCAGTTCAGGCCCACCACCCGGCAGCCCAACTTTTGGAGTAGATAGGGCGTAACCCCCGAAGCCGGGCCGCAGCCGCAGTCCAAAACCACCTTGAGCCCCAGTCCCGAGGGAAGGTCTTTAAGGATACGTTCGGAGTGTCCCTCAATAGCACCAGTGATTACATTGCTTGAGCCAATCTCCTGCCAGGGGACAGCCCGGGGCAGGTCGCCAAGGACGAGTTCCTCCACCTGCCGGCACTGAGCCGGGCTGAAGGCGGAGCCATCGGGGTTTATCAGCTTGATGCCGTTATACTCCGGGGGGTTATGCGAGGCGGTAATCATTACCCCCGCCCGGAAGCTCCTGGCGGCAAAGGCAAGCGTCGGCGTGGAGAGGACCCCACCATCAGAGCAGCTGGCGCCGCCGCTCAAAATACCGGAGATAAGAGCATGCTTCAGGACACTACCGGAGGTCCTGGTATCGCTGGCGACCACTACGCTATCGTAGCTCTTGCCGAGAGCCATTCCCACCCTCAAGGCCAGCTGGACCAGGTCCTCATCGAAGAGCCTTCTTATTCCGGAGGTACCGAATAACTGCATTTAACTCATTTTACCAGCATCAGTTGTGATGTCAAGTAATTTTAAGGTTTGGTAACCCACCCCCTTGGTCCCCCTCCCTTAGTAAGGAGGGGGGAGATAATTAAAAAAGAGGGGCTTTAGCCCCTCTTATAAAGACCTCACCATATTGAGTAGTGGTATGGTATGGGGTAGAATTGGGGCATGCGAATTACCATTGACAGAAAAGACGTGGGGGCTATTTTGAGCGCTCTTTTTACTATTACGTCCCTCGTTTATTCTGCTAAAGGAATAGCCGTGTCTCTTTTGGGGTATAGCATTCCCTGGCAATACCTGGTTATTGGGGGTTTTGGTGCATTTTGGGGGTTTACCTGGTGGAAAATATCAGAATTGCGCAGGGAGAACAATGATTTAAGAGCCACTAGACCCTCAGTTGTAGTCGGTATCGTAAATCAACATAATCTTTACACACTAGAGGTTAAGAATACTGGTAATACTGATACATTTGAGGCACAAATTAGGATACCATGGACTAATGCACATATTCCCCCAAGACTTCAAAAGTACAAAGCATGGTGGGAAATTGCAGATGGGGTAAGTAGTAAAATACTTAACAATAGTTATGACAGAATATTAATAGCGAAGCTAGTAGAAGAACCACCCCATATTATGAATAATCTACGTCACTATTATTATGATATACAAACAAAACAAAAAGGCCAT
>CAZYRA010000084.1:0-4738 GCA_964649385.1 uncultured Dehalococcoidales bacterium
GAGCCTTCTCTATCACGGGCTGGAGCAGATTATTTCGCGCTATCAGCCTGATGTTGTGGCTGTCGAGCAGCCCTTCGTTGCCAAAAACGTAAAATCGGCGTTTGCTATTGGTAAGGCCCAGGCAGTGGCTATCCTGGCTGCAGCCAACCGGGGGCTCCCTGTCTATGAATATACCCCGGCCCAGGTTAAGCAGAGAGTGTCTAATTATGGGGCCAGTTCCAAGGAGCAAATTCAGGAGATGGTCCGGCTTCAACTCGGTCTATCTGAGGTGCCCCGTCCCTCCGATGCCGCTGATGCCCTGGCGGTGGCCCTCTGTCACCTTTGTGAGGTGCACCTGACGGACCTGCTGAGAGACCAGTAATGAAGGAGGGGTGATGATAGCTAGCCTTCACGGTAGATTAGAGTCGATGAGCGGTGATGGGGTGGTACTAAATGTTGGTGGGATAGGTTTTCAGGTATACCTGCCGACATCGACCTTGAGTTCACTGGGTAATATCGGTGAAGAGGTCAGTCTGCATACCCATTTCCATCTCAGGGAAGATAGCGCCACCCTCTATGGCTTTGCCTCGGCTGATGAACTGAGGCTCTTTCAGACCCTGCTCGGTGTCAAGGGACTGGGTCCGCGGCTGGCGCTGGCAATGCTTTCGGCGATGAGATTGGAGCAGTTGACGATGGCTGTTGCTACCGGCAGCACCGACCTGCTGACGTCAATCCCCGGTATTGGTAAGAAGGTGGCTGACCGCCTTGTCCTTGAACTTAAGGATAAAGTGGCTGCCGGTTGGGTAACCACTCCGGCGGCTCAGCTAGCCGAGGAGAATACCGATGTCATGTCCGCCTTAGTCTCGCTGGGCTATTCCGCCTCCGAAGCCAGCCGTGCTGTAGCCAGCCTGCCGGTGTCTTCCGGGCGGAGCCTTGAAGAGAAGATCAAGCAGGCGCTGGGGTATTTCGCCGGCAAGTAAGGGTATTACAGGTAACAGGGATAGGGATAAAGAGGGGTGCGTTTGGGTTCTGGCTATCCCATCGCTTCGCTGCAAGTAGTGACCCACCTAAAGTACTAGTTTCGCCTCAGTTATCCAACTAAAGTCGTAGGTATCTCGGGTTCGTATGGGGCTTAACTGGTTCTTTTGCGTGATTGAAAGTCACCCAAAAGGGGGCTAGACTTAGTTTGTAACATACAAGGTGGGCTTTTTTGGGCTACGTGTGGGTAGTCTGTCGGATTGCAGTTTTAGCTTGAGAAGATGTTAGTCCTCGTTGCTATTGCTGAGGAATAAGAAAAGCAGGTCGGTGATGGTTTTCTTACGCGGACTGTTTGATAGAATGTGTCCCCCAGCTTTATCTGATGGAGATAAGTCTGTCGTCCTTCGTTCGGATGAAGAACTGGATATCGCGAAAGAAGCAGAGGCTGGCTTTAGTCTGGGTTGGGAAGCTGACAGACTGGTGGGTGAACTAACAAAGGTTGGTTTTAAAGAGGGCTTTCTTTCATCTGAGTCTAGCGACAGGTTTGACCAGAACGGCTGCAACATACGAGCTCAGCAGATTGGTCAACGGTTGAGTGAGATAGGTGGATTGAGGTTGATGAAAATAGCCTGGTGGAGGGTCAGATTTGCCCTCAGCCCCGGTTCTGCCAGCAGGGACTTGGATATGACCTGGGACCTCATTGGAGACTGGAGGGGGTAGCCTGTTCTGAGCGCCATCTAGGCTCTTTGTCTGTTCGCATAATACCCTCGATATTCGGGCGGCAGCAGTTCGGCGATATGCTCCATAATATCATCAGACAGCTCTTTTAGCTGTTTCTTGTCTAACCTCCCTTCCGGCGTGGACAGGTAAAACGGGCGCCCGATATTGACTGTTACTCTCGGTCGATGAAACATCACCCAGAGGAAACCTTTCTCAGCAACCTCCATACCGCTAATGCCGATGGGAAGGATGGGGGCATTATTGTGCAGGGCTATTAATGCCGACCCCGAAAAGGCAGGCTGCAGTTGTGCGTTTTTACTGCGGCTCCCCTCAGGAAACATAAACATGGCCAGTCCGTTGTCCAGGACCTGGTGAACCTGTGTCAACGCCCCCCTGTTGGCGGCTCCTCGTCTTACCGGGATAGCACCGAATGCCTCGATCAAGAATCTCCTTACCCGGTTACGAAAGAGCTCCTCTTTGGCCATAAATATCATCTCGCGTTCGATGGCGATAATTAACAGGTACTGGTCAGCGTAGCTGAGGTGATTGGCAACAACAACTACTGGCCCCTGCTCGGGGACATTTTCCTTTCCCTGGATACGCCGGCGTGTAGCTAGAAAGAATATCACCCTGAATAATACGAAAGATACAATCCGTGCTATACGGTGAATAATGTCTTGCCGCAACGTTTGTCCTAATTACCAAAAATATGTGATAGCTGGCAAATTATACCCTGCCTCTTGAAGCAAAAACAAATAGTGTAGCTGGATGGTTAGTCCGTGATTGAAGCTGGCATAACAAAAAGATATACTATTCCCAGGAGTATTTTGGGGAAGGGTTGGGTATGTCTCAGTTTGAAATAGCCTCCGATTTTGGACCTATGGGTGACCAGCCACAGGCTATAGACAAGCTGGTGACGGGGCTGAATAGAGGTTTTAAGCATCAGACACTGCTGGGGGTTACCGGTAGTGGGAAGACCTTCACCATGGCTAACGTTATTCAGCGGTTAAGCAGGCCGACTCTGGTTATCAGTCATAACAAGACGCTGGCGGCGCAACTCTGTACCGAGTTAAAGGGGTTTTTTCCTGATAGTGCGGTGGAATACTTTGTCAGCTATTATGACTATTACCAGCCGGAGGCTTATCTCCCCCATACCGATACCTATATCGAGAAGGATGCTGATGTAAACGAGGAGATTGACAAGCTGCGCCATGCGGCGACTCGTGCTCTCTTCGAGCGCCGTGATGTGATTATCGTGGCTTCGGTGTCCTGTATCTATGGCTTGGGTGAGCCTGAAGAATATCGCAGCTTTGTCTGCAGCCTGGAGCGGGGTGGTAGTTACCGGAGGGGGAGACTTCTCCGGCAGTTGGTGGATATGCAGTATGAACGTAATGATATTAACTTCACCCGGGGCAAGTTCCGTATTCGCGGCGATACCCTGGAGATTCAGCCGGCTTATGAGGAACTGGCGCTGCGGATTGAGTTCTTTGGCGATGATGTGGAACGTATTGTTGAGATAGAGCCGTTGACCGGGGAGATACTGGCCGAGTTAGATTCCGTAGATATCTATCCCGCCAAGCACTTTGTTATCTCACGTGACAAGTTGATGGGGGCCATCGACGGTATCCAGCAGGAACTGGCGGAAAGGCTGGGTGAGTTGGAGCGTCAGGGGAAGGCACTGGAATCCGCACGGCTGAAGGCACGGACCAACTACGATGTGGAGATGCTCAAGGAAACCGGCTATTGTACCGGAGCGGAGAACTACTCACGTCATCTGTCCAGACGCCCTTCGGGGAGCCCTCCCTGGACGTTGCTGGACTATTTTCCCGATGACTTCCTGATGTTTATTGACGAATCTCATATGACGTTGCCTCAAATTCGGGGTATGTATCGTGGTGATCGCTCTCGTAAGGAAACGCTGGTCGATTATGGTTTCCGTCTGCCCTCTGCCCTGGACAACCGCCCGCTTAATTTCACCGAGTTTAGTGAGCATATTAACCAGGTTATCTATACCTCGGCGACGCCTTCGGATTACGAGTACCAGCACAGCCAGCAGGTAGTGGAGCAGATAATCAGGCCGACCGGCCTTCTTGAGCCCACAGTTGAGGTCAAGCCGACCCGAGGACAGATTGATGATCTCCTCGACCAAATTAAGAACCGTGTTGATAGAGGCGAGCGTTGTCTGGTAACCACCCTGACCAAGCGAATGGCGGAAGAACTGGCGGATTATCTTGTGGAAGCGGGAATTAAGACCCAATATCTTCATTCAGAGATTGCTACACTGGAGAGGGTTAGTATACTGCGTGACCTTCGTCTCGGGGTCTATGATGTGGTAGTCGGCATCAACCTGCTCCGGGAAGGCCTTGATTTGCCCGAGGTAAGCCTGGTGGCTATTCTGGACGCTGATAAGGAAGGCTATCTACGCTCAGAGCGATCGTTAATCCAGGCAATGGGGCGTGCCTCCCGTCATATCGATGGGCATGTCATAATGTATGCTGATGGTATCACCGGCTCTATGGCGAGGGCAATCGAAGAGACGCAGCGACGCCGTCAGATTCAGGGGGCCTACAACCGGGAGCATAATATTACCCCGCAGGGGATAAGGAAGGCTATCAGGGATATTACGGAGCGGGTGCGGGTGGTAGCAGAAACCCGCACTCCGTATCTGGCTGCCCCCGTTACTAAAGGAGATATCGTCCGTCTGATTAAAGAACTGGAAACACAAATGAGGGCGGCTGCCAAGAATCTGGAGTTCGAAAAAGCAGCCCTGTTGCGTGACCGTATCATTGAGCTACGGAAGGAGTAGGGCTTAAGGGATAGCGGGTATTATGGATGGAGAGACGAGGCAGGAGCGTCGCGAGAAACGCTTGAAGAAAAAGCGGGAGCAGATGCTCCAGCACGGGCGGAGCCTAGTTAGGATATACCGGGAAGTTATCCTCAAGCGGTTAAGAGGGGAGAAAGAAGGTTAAGAAGGGCTGGTCTATTTTGCCCTTGATGTTATTTGACTTACCCTTCAGACCCAGTATCCTCCTCTTCAAGCTGCTCCATAATGCGGGATGCC
>CAZYRA010000085.1:0-4693 GCA_964649385.1 uncultured Dehalococcoidales bacterium
TTGGTGCCGGGGGGGAGATTTGAACTCCCACGAGCTTGCGCTCACTAGCCCCTCAAGCTAGCGCGTCTGCCAATTCCGCCACCTCGGCCCAAAGCTGGCAGGAGTGGGAGGGCTCGAACCCCCGACCTGCGGTTTTGGAGACCGCTGCTCTCCCAACTGAGCTACACTCCTACACTAGCTCTTATTTTAACATAACTCAGCACAAAAATTAACCTCTTGAGCCACCACAACCGAATCCGTTATTCTATCGGGCGTTCTGGAAGTGGCTTGAAGACTACATCCGAGCCGACTCCGGGTAAGGGCGCTACCGGTTCGGTCAGCAGGAACTCCCCGCTCAGTATCCATTCCTTAAGAGTAGTGGCAATCTCTACTGCCCTCGAATAGCTGGACAGCGAAGCGGTTGGTACCTTCTTACCCCGAATTACTATTGTGCCGCTCTTTAGCTGGGCGTAACTAACCTCAGCCAGGATGTCCGGCTTCAAGTTGGGATATGCCTCTGAGTAGTCCACCACAGCGGCAAAGATATCCTCATCACTCACTGCCGTATAGCGCAGGATTTCCTCGGAGAGTATCGGGATGGGTATTCCCACCCCCACCGCTAAGGTACAGCCATATCCCATCATGCTTGCCCCGACCAGCCAGCGCGGCTTCATCTGCTTCAGATCGCCGATTACGGCAAGGGTGCCAGCCCCACTTCTCGGAGTCCCGTTGTCCGAGCGGGGCACATTGGGGTTATGCTGAGTGCCCTGCCAGGCGATAAAGCCGGTGCCGCCACCTAAGAATATCCTGGTGCCGATACCGATGGTCTTGTAGTACGGGTCGTTGAACAACGGGGAGAGCTGTCCGGCACTGGAAAAGTGGGCATTAGCCAGCCTGGGTTTCAATACCCCCATATAGGTGTAAATCGTCTTGTCCGAGAGATTCACCGCAACATTATAGTTCTGATAAGCATTCCGGATGTTGAACAGTACGGCTTCATTAAGGTCTTTGATGTTTATCCAGGTCTCGAGCTTTTTCCGGGGGTAGCAGTCTGTACCGTAAGCGGTGGCTGCCAGCCTGATATCCTTCCCGGCTGCCAGTTCTTCAATGACATGCCCGCCGCCATAGTTGAAATCACCGGGATGGGACCTGTTCCTGGGGTCATCATCGGGCAGGGCGTTAGCCCCGATATAGAGGTCTGCCGCAGCAAACCCGGTGTAGGCCAGAACATCATTAAGGTAGGTTCGACCGCCACCCAGCTTTATCCTTGGCTTGGAGTGCCCGATATTAATGTAAGCGCCGGAGGAGCACATCGGACCGAAGGTGCCGGTGGTAACTACATCCACCTCCTGAGCCGCCTTTTTGGCGCCCTTCTCCTTAACGATGCCAATTATATCTTCAGCGGTAACTACTACCGCCTTACCCTCTCGTATCTTTTCGTTTATCTCTGCGATTGTCTTTGCCATATCATAAAGATAATAATGTTTAAAGGCTGGATTTGTCAATTTGCCCCGAGTGGAAAGACTCGCTTCAGGTATTCCCCTGTGCCAATAGCAGTATTGACATATCACCAGAGATGCGATACAAATAGAGTAATTCGGCACTATCGAGGGGCCTTAAGTATGGAATCTTATGAACTGCTCAAACGGATGGTAGAGACGGGGGCTTCCGACCTGCACCTTCAGCCCCCCGGCTACCCGGTACTTCGCATCGATGGGTATCTGGCGCGGCAGACGGACATGCCCCTCTTCACCCCGGAAGACGTTGAGCAGGTATTTGAGAGTATCACCACCCCGGAACAGAGAAGTACCTTTCTCAATGAACAGGAGCTGGACTTTGCCTACAGTGTTGCCAAACTGGCTAGATTCCGGGTTAATGTGTTAAGACAGAGGGGGACGCTAAGCCTCTCCTTCCGGTTTGTGCCGTTTGCCCCCCCTACTATTGATGAACTGGGGCTGCCTCGGATCCTGGAGGAGTTTATCCTGAAACCGAGGGGGCTGATACTGATAACGGGACCCACCGGCAGCGGCAAGTCCTCCACCCTGGCGGCAATGATTGACCACCTTAACAGCCGCGAGGCGAGGACTATCATTACTATTGAAGACCCGATTGAGCACGTTCACCGTGATAAAAAATGCCTCATCTCCCAGCGAGAACTCGGCGGAGACACCAAGTCTTTTGCCTCTGCCTTAAAATACGCTCTCCGTCATGACCCGGATGTGATTGTGGTCGGTGAGATGCGCGACGAAGATACTATGTCCACTGCCATCACTGCTGCGGAAACGGGGCACCTGGTGCTGGGAACACTGCACACCATTGATGCTCCCCAAACAGTCGACCGCCTGATTAGCATGTTTTCATCAAGCCGGCAGCTTCAGGTCAGACTGGAGCTCTCACAGGTAATGGAAGCCGTCTTCTCGCAGATACTGCTGCCGCGCCTTGACGGTAAGGGGAGGGTGGCCGCCTACGAGATTATGATAGCCACGCCGCCAATCAGGAATCTCATCCGTGAGGCGAGGACCTTTGAGCTACACAATACGATGCAGCTCAGTAGGAAGGACGGCATGCAAATTCTAAATCAAGCGCTGGCTGACCTCGTGAAAAGCAATGTAATCAGCCCGGATGAAGCAGTAATGAGAAGCAGCCGTCCGACACAGCTAAAAAAGATACTGGAGGCACCATCCTGCTAATCCACCGGTGATTTCAGTCCCAGACTGTTCTAGCCCCTTCCTATACTAATCTTAGCTTAACTTCCCCCCAACTTATCAGCAATGACCGGATTACCGTCGGGTAACGTCTGGCTTTGTCACATCCAGGGTATCTTAATCCAAACATTTTTGTACATGTCCTGCCCCCAGTAGTTAATGCTATAATCAGTTATTATCAAATTTAGGAGGTGGGGTTATGGACCCTGAAATAGAAATCAAGATAATGGAATTAGCTGATAAGTGGTCTGATGTGAAATTAATAAGACAAGACGATGAAGCAGAGTCCTTTCTTGATAAGAAAGCAAAATGTTTTGATATGGCGTACAAATCCATTATTAAGACAATGGGCTATGAGTTAGAAGGAGGTGAGGATTAACCAATTTACTTAACATCTCTAACATTTGAGAACACTTCTACTCCGTTTCACAGTTAGCGATTAACCGCCTAGCTATATCTAATGTAATCAGATATATGCTGGCTTCCGACATTCTGCTCTTCCTTCCCTTGCATTTAAGGTATACTCACCAAACTATAATGCTTGAGGAATCACAGGGGAGTAAAAATGAAAAAAGTTAAGCAAAATAAAAACTGGGGAAGGGGGGACTCGAACCCCCACGCCTTGCGGCACATGATCCTAAATCATGCTCGTCTGCCAATTCCGACACTCCCCCGGGTACAGGCTGCCTTGCTATTTTAGCATACTGTATTAGAGTACTGCATATGGAGATGGCATTACATACTGCGGGGGTTAAGAGTCCGGCATGCTGGCAGTTGGCCTTTGGGAATAGCTGCCACTGGCAGACCGCATATTTACCAACCATTAGATGTCCCTTTCTATGCTTATTCCGTTCCGGTTTTCTTAGCAGAATTACCCTAATCCAGGGGCTGTTGACAAATGAAGACTTGGTGATGTATTAGTAGGAAGTTTGGGGGGAAAGGGGAAGCCGTGCCCATAGATAGTCTTCTTTCTGCTTGAGCCTGTCAGAGAGGGCACGAAGAGGATATCGCAAATTGAATGGGATGACGATTACACTATGCTGGTGGTCCAGAAACACAACCATAACCCCAGCCGCTAATAACCGCAAAAACGAGTGCCGACAAGTTGAAATTTAGTTCAGACGCTCTAGCTGTGCCCGCCTTTACCGAACAGTCGATCGGGACGGATTATCACTACCTATATTATTTCTGGCAGGACGAAAACTCCCCCCTGCCCAGGGAGACAAATATGATAGCCAGTATGCCCAATATTCCACCGGCGGGGACAGCCAAGATAGAACCAGCCAGCGCCAGGCCCCACTTCTGTCTCTTGATGGCGTAGATACCGCCGATTAGGGCGATTATCCCAAAGACAAGCAGCACGATGCCGACCACCATTAAAACGAATGATGAGATGCCAGCTGCCTCCGTAATCAGTGATTGAAGGTCAGTAGCCTCAGGTATCCACACGCCAGCCCATTCGCTCAGTGCACCACTGATTTCGGCACTAAGACCGCCCAATTTGCCGACGAACCCCCCCAGCATAATCGTGGTAACACCCCCGGCAATACCCATAGCTCCGGAAATTATGTTCAGAATACCCGCTGTTGTCGGTTTCCACGTCTTTTCCATCGAACCTACCTCCAAAAAGTTCTTGTTATTCTGCTATATTACCACAGGGTCTTTCTTTTAACTAGTACCTGTATTTCACTCGGAACCCTATCTTGCGGGTTTGCTGCTTCCGGCCCTGGAATGTGCAGCAAATTCATCATCGGCCAGGGCGACAAAGATGATAGCCAGCGTACCCAGAACCGGCATACAGGGAATGGCAAAGATAGCACCGATAACCGCCATCACCCAGAGCCTCCGGCGCAGGGCAAAGATGCCGCCGATTAGCGCTACCACGCCCAGGATGATTGTGGGCACGCCAAGCGGCTCAAAGCCGAGTATTCCTCCCGAATCACTGACAAAATCACCCATCAGCACAACAAGACCGCCGCCGCCGATGCCTATCATGCCGGCGATTATAC
>CAZYRA010000086.1:0-4507 GCA_964649385.1 uncultured Dehalococcoidales bacterium
ATGGACTACCGGTAATAGATGATTGTCTTATCCGAACGCGCCTGTCCCCCCCCCAGGCCAGGACGCAAAACGTTAAAGAACGCAGGGGTAATGTGGCCGATGCCTTTATCTGCCGGGACAACCGGTTGGAGGATAGCCAGGTATTGCTCATAGATGATGTCACCACATCCGGAGCTACCCTTGATGCCTGTGCCACAGCGTTAAAAGATGCCGGGGCTGCCTCAGTTTGGGGACTGGTCCTGGCCAGAGATATCTGGGAAGATGGGGGAAGGGTGAATAATACTACTATTGGAGGTTTAGAGAGATGGAGTTACTGATAACCGGTAAGAATATGGAGCTATCGCCGGAGGTACGCAGCTATATTGAACGAAAGATGGGTAAGCTTGGCCGCTATCTGCCCGATACTGCCGAGGCCAAGGTAGAAATATTTGAAGAAAAGACAAGGTCCCCCCAACAGCACTTTGTAGTGCAGGTAATAGTAAACGGCAGTGGTACCACACTCCGCAGCGAAGAAAGGGCAGCCGACCTGTTCACCGCTATTAACCGGGTGGTTGCCGTGACAAATCGGCAGATAGCGCACCACAAGGGAAAGCGGGATGACCGGCGGAAGGGCGGCCCACCGGGCCGGAATAAACCGGATGGTGAGGTAGAGACAGCCCAACCCCCGGCCGGGGTGGTCAAGATCAAACGGTTTACTGTGGAGCCAATGCCGGTTGAGGAAGCCATCTACCAGATGGAGACTCTAGGCCATGATTTTTTCCTCTTCCTTGAAGATGATACGGAGAAGCTCAACCTGCTCTATCGCCGTAAGGATAATAACTACGGACTCATCGAGCCCAAGGGAGTATAACCGCAGGCGTGGCCTACTCCCGGGGTATGGAAATGGCAGAATGGTTAACCGGTATTACCTTTAATACCAAGATGGGTTGGGTAAGCATACTGGGTTCAGCGCTGGGAGTACTGGGTATAACCCTGCCCCAGCCCTCCCAGCAACAAGCCAGGGAGCTATTGGGCGACCGGGTAGCCCCTACTTCATCCCGCTTTTTTGACGGCCTGGTGGAACGTCTGAAGGGTTATCTTAGCGGTAGCCGGGTGGACTTTCCCGACCGACTCGACCTCTCCGGAGCCACCCCCTTCCAGCGTATGGTATGGGAGGCGACCCGGCTCATCCCTTACGGTGAGACCAGGAGCTACGCCTGGGTAGCTGGACAGGTTAATAAGCCAGGGGCAGCCAGAGCGGTAGGACAGGCCCTGGGCAGAAATCCAATACCTATTATTATTCCCTGCCACCGTGTCATTAGAGGCGATGGCTCTCCCGGCGGCTTTAGTGGCGGCCTTGAGGTAAAAGAGCGCCTTCTTCACCTGGAGAACCCGGCTTTCAAGCTCCTCCCTGCTAATGCGACCCGGAACTTGGTTTAGGACGCTGTTTAGCTATTGACATTAACGGAGAAAGTGTCTTGTATGGATAAGCCCATAGAGCCCAAATACTAATACGCTATAAAGTTTGGTAACCACTCTGAGTGTTTAGATAATATAACGAAGCCTATAAATTGAGAAAGGACAGAATAATCTGCCCTTTCTCAAGAACATTTAATGCCAGTTTACATGTACTTTTCATTCGCGCTCAATTTAATGTCCCTGTTGTTTACCTCCAGTTGAACCATTTTGGCCCATTTGCCCTGACATTATGTCCGGTACCGGTGCTTCTTCCGGAACCTGTTCCAACTGATTTTGTTCCTGTAGTCTGGTTACCACTTGCTCGTGATTCTGCACACGATTTTGTATGGTAGCCTGAATTTCCTGCTGCGCTTCTCCTTGCACGCGCTGCTGTACTTCGGCCAAGACTTCCAGATGATGGGCCGTTGCCAATCCAACAAGCTGGTCGGCGGTTGCCTCTTTACCTAACCCTTTGGCAATTTGTGATATTTCTTCACCCAGATTGCCCAGGCGGTTATATACTTCCAGCCGAGCTTGTAATCCTCCTGTTTCAGAATCCTGTGCCTGTACTCTTATCCGGTTTAGTTGCCTTTCCATCAGTTGCAGATTAAACTGAGCTGCTTTTTCCGGATCATCCTGTGCCATATTCTTTAATGCCGATTCCTGGCATATCATGGCTCTTTCTCTTGTTTGAGTCATAAGCATCCGTGCTTCTTCCGTAGCATTATCAGCACTATCAATGAGATATCCCAAATGCTTTTCTGCCATCAACGCTACTTCTTCCGAGACGTTAGTACCCTTTAGTCTCGCCTGTTCCATGTTTTTGGTTGCGATTTCCAAGCAATATTGATATTCATTAGCTGCTTGATTAGCTGCCTTAATCTTGTTCTGGTTCATCATGGCATTTATCTCAGCCATTCTCTCGTCGGCGTAACTTAGAGCCTTCTGAGCCTTTTCCCCTGCATTGAAGGTGAACGCTAGAGAAATCTGCTTGCCCCATTTATCCATAAAGTAGAAGGGGCTATCCGGTGTGGTACCAGGGTCAGGTAGTGTTGCTTCAGATTCCTGAGCATAGGCAACTCCACCAAAACAAAACGTGATAGCCAGTATCGTGATGATAGGAACCACAAAAAACCTTTTCATCTCTTCAAACCCCCTGTTGTGCATTTCTGTAATTAATAACGGAGAGCTTTAGAGATTTGTTACAAATTAACCCCGATATTGATAAAAATGAATGGGAATGATCAGGAGCATATGTAGTGGACCCGAAAAGAACTACCTTCGGCCATTTCCAGAGTTATTGGATCCTGATTCCTTTATGTTTTTCTTCACATCGTCCGGGATATCATCTGGCAGAGATGGTTCTGTCGGAATATTACCCTGGGCACCTTGCTGTTGCAGCCCCTGAATCGCCTGCCCGTGCGCTTCTACCGCAACACCTATCGATTGCTCCACTACCCCTTTAGTCTCTGGAGATACCTTTCCGTAAATAGAGCCTAATATTCCAAGGTGGCTGGTTGTAGACCGTGCATTCATTTCGTCAATTACCTTGGTATCCTGTCCTCTTATCCCGGCTGAATCAGAGATTTCCTCGCCGAACCTGCGTAATTTTTCATAATCCCGCAAGGCATCTTCCACGCCCTTACCATTACCTTTCGTAACTTCTGCTTCAGCCCTGTTCAGTCTACCCTGTATCGCCTGAAGATTCACCTCGGTAGCCCTGAGCGGATTTACTTTCGCCATATTTTGTAGCGCACTGATATGATTATTGATTGCTACTTCCTTAGAATTGGTGATAGCCTCTCGAGTGCTTTCGGAGGCCATACTCTCAATCCCATCAAGTCTCTCAAGATGGCTTATAATTGCTAGGGCAACCATCTCCAGTGATGTTTCGCCGTCTCTTGCCTTTTCCGACTTAGCGATAGCTAGGTTGAGATTTCTCTCATAACCAGCGACAGCCACCACAATCCTGTCTGACTGCGTAATATAAGTCTTCTTTAATTCATTAAGAGGGATATTGATGATAGACGCAGTAAGAATCATGTCATTGCTGTCTGTAGTCATTGTGGTCTGGGTCGTTGGTGTACTTACAATTTCCTCCAGTTCATCAAGGCGGGTACTGGCAAACTTAAGCTCCAGCTCTACTTCGGTAGCATCGTCAAATGTTATTATCCGTCGGAGTTGCTCAGTGCCAAGTTTTACCGAATATAAAGTGTCCCCAGGCAAACTGGACTGTGAGGCATAAGCCGTGCCTATACCAGCAGATATAGTTATTATCACGGCAACGGCGATTGCTACCGCTCTTGACCAGCCGGTATACCATCCGTGCCTGGTAGCTTGAGATGGTGACCTCATCGCCTTCTTCTCCGATTGGCTGGCGTATATATGCTCCATCAAGTTTACCCTTGCCCTGATCTTAAATGCATCAGAAGGATAGACATCAACCGGTTTCTTGATGCTAAGCACGACCTTTAATAAAGGTTCCATATCCCGGCGCATGCCAGGATAGCGGTCGAGACAATCTTCCAGACTTGTCCTGCCTGCTTTGATATCCTCGATGCATTGAATTAGTATTTCTTCTGCCTTTTTCAATCTTTTGCCTTTTCCAGAATCGTTTTTAGTTTCGCCAATCCACGGTGCAGAATAACTCTTGTGGCCCCCTCGCTTTTACCGAGAGCGGCAGCGATTTCTGCGTATGAAAAATCTTCTATGAAGCGCATCAGGATGACCTGTTGCTGATCGCCGTGAAGTTTATTAATTACCTGTCGGATTTCTTGCTGGTTAAAATAGGCTTCCACCAGATGTGCCGGGTCAGTCTCCGGTTCGGTGGCAACAATATCAAAATCAACGTGCTTCTCAGATTTCTTTGACCGGTAGAAATCAATAACTAAGTTGTGGCTTATCTTAATCAGCCAGGCAAGGAACGGACTGGCCGTCTTTTTGTACCGACCGATTGCCTGCCATGCTTTAATAAAGACTTGCTGTGTGAGGTCTTCGGCATCGGTATTATTGCCTACCCGGTAGTAGATATGCCGGTATACTCGGTCGACGTGCATATCGTAAAGCCTCC
>CAZYRA010000087.1:0-4412 GCA_964649385.1 uncultured Dehalococcoidales bacterium
AAAGAAATGGGTGCCGATATCATCATTGCAGTAAACGTGGTGCCATATATGGGCGGTAGAACAAAGAAGACCGATGCCCAGGATATGGAGACCCAGAAAGAGCCGAACGTTTTTAGTATCGTGATACGGATGATATATATTATGGGCTATCAGGCGGCGCAGGCCGGACTCAGGGAGGCCGATATCGTAATTACCCCCGAAGTGGGGCATATCCTTCCCGGGAACTTCAACCGGGCCCGGGAGTGTATCCTCCAGGGCAAACGGGCGGCCCAGCGTGCCATCCCGGAGATAAAGAGGCTACTGGAAGCCTGAAGCGCCGGGCACAAAGACCTCAAACCCCTTTCGCCAAACCCCAAGTTGACAGCAGGGTACCAGTGCGCTATAATTATTGCAAATAATAAGCATTAGCGATAAGAGCAATGGCTACCAAGAAACAGACTACCGACATTAAGCACACAGCACTGAGCTCAGCCGGACTGAGAATGACCAGCCAGCGGGCGCTAATCCTGGATATCATTAACCGTGGTGGCGGACACTTAGATGCCGACGAAGTCTACCGCCAGGCCCGGCAGAGGCAATTCAACCTCAGCCTGTCCACGGTATACCGGAACCTGCATACCCTGAAGGAACTGGGGCTGATACAGGAGCTTCATTTCAGCGAGTCCCACCACTACTACGAAGTAAAGCCTTCCACCGAGCATCACCACATGGTCTGCCTGGGCTGCGGTAGAGTCATCGAGTTCGAGTGCGGGCTATGCTCGGAGATGAAGCAGGAAATCGCCCGTAAGAATGGCTTCGAGGTCACCGGTGCAGAGGTTCAGGTAACCGGTTACTGCTCGAGGTGCCGCCGGAAGAAGAAATAGCTTTTGTTACACTTACTAAACCCTGATTCGGGAAGAAAGGGAAAGAGAGATGTCAGTCAAAGCTCTAAGCGAGATGAAGGTGGGTGAGCGGGGCCGCATAAGCAAGGTGGGCGGCAGCGGGCAAGTCCACCGGCGTATCCTGGATATGGGGGTAATCCCCCCGGCTACAGTTGAGGTAAAGCGAATCGCACCGATGGGAGACCCCATCTGGATAAGGCTCCGGGGCTATCAATTATCGCTGCGCAAGGAAGAAGCAGCCAATGTACACGTGGAGGTGGACTAGATGAGTGGAAAACACCTACCGCTGGCGATGATTAACCCATCCGAAGAGGTTACGGTAGCTGAGATTAGAGGCGGCCGGGGGTTGGTGCAGAGACTGGCCGATATGGGCCTCACCCCAGGAACAACGTTAAAGGTCATTAACAGCCAGATGCCCGGACCAGTCCTGATTGACCTCAGGGGCTCCAGGCTGGCTCTCGGTCACGGTGTAGCCCTAAAGGTTATGGTGGAAATAACAGGCAATGGCTAAAGAAATAACCATCGCCCTGGCCGGTAATCCCAATTCGGGAAAGACCACGGTCTTCAATAACCTGACCGGCACCCATCAGCACGTGGGGAACTGGCCCGGGGTAACCGTAGAGAAGAAAGAGGGCAGCTACCGCTACGGAGGCTATCAGGTCAGGGTAGTTGACCTGCCCGGCGTCTATAGCCTGACCACCTACTCTCCTGACGAGGTGGTAGCGCGAAACTTTATTCTGGAAGGCGAACCGGATGTCGTTGTGGACATTCTGGACGCCTCAAACCTAGAGCGAAACCTCTACCTTACCACCCAGCTCATCGAACTGGAGACCAACCTGGTAATCGCCCTGAATATGATGGATATAGCTCAATCCCGAGACTACCAGATCGACGTTGACAGCCTTGCCCGGGAGCTGGGGGCGCCAGTAGTACCGATGGTCGCCAAGAACAAGGAAGACAACAAGGGGCTGCTCCAGGCAATAGTAGCTGCTTTTGAGGGTAGAACCGCAATAGAAAAGGTCAAGCTTTTCTACGGTAACGAACTGGAAGAACACATCAAGGAACTGGAAACAATTATTGCCCGAGATGAAGAGCTATCGCAGCGATTCCCACCTCGTTGGCTGGCGATAAAGCTGCTTGAAGAGGACCGTGAGGTACTGGAGAAGGTAGGACTCGATAGATGAGTCGAGAAGAGATAATCCGTGCTAAAGATAAGAGTATCGGCCACTTGAGGGGCATCCTTGGCGATGAGGCGGAGACCGTAATTGCCGGGGAGAGATACGGCTTCATCAGCGGCCTGCTAAAGGACATCCTGAGAAAGCCACGGGTGGAGAAGGTCACCACCTCGGATAAGATAGACCAGGTGCTTGTCCATCGTATCTGGGGCATCCCCATCTTCCTGGGCATAATGTACGGTATGTTCCAGTTCATCTTTACCCTATCCGTCCCCCTGATGAGGCTGATTGATACCGGCTTCAGCAACCTTGCCGGGATGGCGGAGGGTGTTTCTCCAGCCTGGTGGGGCTCTTTGCTTAGCAACGGTATCATCGGCGGCGTCGGCTCGGTGCTCAGCTTCGTCCCGCCGATATTCCTTCTCTTTATCGCCATATCCGTCCTGGAGGACTGCGGATATCTATCCCGGGCTGCCTTCGTTATGGACCGGGTAATGCACCGGATAGGGCTGCACGGCCGCTCTTTTATCCCGATGATACTGGGCTTCGGCTGCACCATTCCCGCCATTATGGCCTGCCGGACAATAGAAAACCCTAAGGACAGGTTGACCACGATGCTGGTCACTCCCTTTATGTCCTGCGGCGCCCGCCTGCCCATATTCGTCCTCCTCGCCGGCGCCTTCTTCCCCACCCGCACCGGACTGGTCGTCTTTGCAATGTACCTGATCGGTATCGGCGTCGCTATCTTCAGCGCCTGGATGCTGCGCAAGAGCCTTTTTGCCGGGGAATCGGGGCACTTCGTTATGGAGCTGCCACCCTACCGGCTACCTACCATACGCGGGGCAGTGATTCATATGTGGGAGAAGGGTAAGCACTTCTTAAAGAGGGCGGGCACCATCATCTTCGCCGCAGTGGTAGTGGTCTGGTTACTGGCCAGCCTGCCCTGGGGTGTAGAGTATGCCAGCGCCGGTAGTGCACTGGGTCAGATAGGCAGCGCCGTGGCGCCGGTGTTCATACCCTGCGGCTTTGCCCAGTGGCCGGCAGCAGCCAGCCTCGTTTTCGGCTTCCTGGCTAAAGAAGTCGTGGTCGGCAGCCTGGGGGCCATCTTCACTGTTGGTGAAGCAGGATTAGGTAGCGCTCTGATATCTCAACTGGGCTGGACGCCGCTGGTTGCCTTCTCCTTTATGGTCTTCAGCCTGCTCTATGTCCCCTGTGTCGCCAGCATCGCCACGATTCGAAGCGAAGCTTCGGCAAAGTGGGCCTGGTTTACCATCGGCTATACCTGTGCTGTCGCCTGGGTCGCCGCTACTATCATCTACCAAACCGGCAGGGTTATTTTTGGTGGGTAGAAATCGTGAGGTCAGCCCAGGACACACTCAGCCAAAGACGCCGAACATCCTTAAGCCCAGATAGAACATGACACCAATGAATACATACCTCAACCTGTCAGCGGGAAGCCGATGGGCCATCTTCACCCCAAGTTGTGCCATACCGATACTGGTTGCCGCCAGCAGGCCCCATGCTTCCAGGTGAACATAGCCTAGGGAATGGGCGGGCAGTCCGGGAACACCCTGCCCATTTACAATATAACCGATTACCCCCCCGATGCTGGTAAACATAACAAAGGCCAGGGACGTTGCTATCGCGTTATGCATCCTAAACCTTAGCGCCAGCACCATTACCGGGACAGCCAGTACGCCACCGCCAAGACCAACCAAGCCGCTTATCAAGCCTATCGGAGCCGCCCAGGCCACCCAAAGCCAGGGGTTAGTCTTCGGTTGCTCACCGGACTCTACCGGCCTGCGGACGAGCATCCCGACACCAGCCGCCATAACTACAGCGCCGAAGACCAGCTTTAAGCTCGCCCCAGGCAGGTAACTGGCCAGGGTCGCCCCACCAAAGGCACAAGCCAAGCCACAACCCCCCATGATAACGGCTGCCTTCCACCAGACCACCCCCTCCCTATGGTGTCTCCAGGTACCGCTGGCAGCGGTGGGTAGAATAACCATCAGACTAGTGCCGAACGCCAGCTTGATGGCGATATCTGCCGGGATACCCATATCGGCAAAAACCAGATACTGAACCGGCGTCATAATAAAGGAGCCGCCTACCCCCAAAAGGCCACTGGCAAACCCAGCACCGGTACCAGTCACCAGCAGAATAAGAATATGGGCTATGGTCATCCGACCCTCCACCCTTTTTATGGATAACAGTTTACCACATAATCCACCCGGGCAAATTGCCAGTAAGACCACTTATTGTATATAATTACCGGTAATGAATGGGGCTGTAGCTCAGCTGGGAGAGCGCCTCCTTTGCAAGGAGGAAGTCAGGGGTTCGAGTCCCCTCAGCTCCACCA
>CAZYRA010000088.1:0-4284 GCA_964649385.1 uncultured Dehalococcoidales bacterium
TATCCCTCCCGGTGACGGACCAACCTCATCTCCCTCTTGGGCAAAGGCTGAACCGGCCAGAATCCCGGTCAGCGCCATGGCAGCTACTAACGGGATAACAAACTTTTTCCTCTTCCACATTCCGTTTTTACCTCCTTATTTGTGACAGCTGTATTTTGCCTCACCCCCTTATTTGTGACGGCTGTATTTTGCCTCATCTCCTTTCTGCTGATATCAACATAATTCTAATAGCTGAATATTAATTTCCGGTTAAGAAATGGGCGAAATTAAGGAGGGATAGATAAAGAATTCCTTGACTACCTGCTGCTAGGCGGGTAGACTGACTGAGGTTGGTTAATGATGAAGACTATCGGCATTACCGGAGGTATCTGTAGCGGCAAGAGTACGGTAACCCGGTTTCTAGAGGACCTGGGTGCGGTTATCATAGATGCCGATAAGATAGGGCATGAAGCCCTTGAACCCGATACCGAGGTATGGCACAAGGTGGTGGATACCTTTGGCAGACAGGTTCTTACCTCCGGCGGCAGTATCGACCGCAAGAGACTGGGGGAGATAGTATTCGGCAGCCCTGAATTACTACTGAAGCTAAATCAGATAACGCATCCCCGGATTTATCAAATGGCAAAGACCCGGCTCGAAGACTGCCGAAAGAGGGGAGCAAGCGTGGTAGTGCTGGAAGCCCCTCTCTTACCAAAAGTGGGCTGGGCCTCATTAATAGATGAGCTATGGGTTACTACCGCTTCTGAAGCCGCTGCCTTAAGACGCCTGCAGGAAAGGAGGGGGCTCTCTAGAACAGAATCCTTGGCTCGTATCCGCTCCCAGGTGCCGGTGCAAGAACAGATAAACTGTGCCGATGTCACTATAGATACTGATTGCAGCCTGGAAGAGCTAAAGATAAAGATAGAGGAATTATGGCAGGGGCTTGATAAATAGGGTCCGGTCTAACAATAAATTCGAGGTTGGATAACTCGGCAGAAAGAATTTTTTAGAAATTACCCGATAATTCTACAATAACCTATTGACTAATGACTGACTATGTGATAATCTCTTGCCTAAGCTCTTATCAATTTAAGGAGGTCAAAATGCAGGCGTATTGTGTTAAGTGTAGGAAGAAGGTTGATATCAAAGACGCGAAGGCTATTACCATGAAGAACGGCCGCCCTGCTACTCAGGGTGTGTGTCCGGCATGCGGAACCAAGGTATTCCGCATTGGTAAAGCCTAGCCTCAACACGGTTGCGAGGAGAGCCGGTTGACCGGCTCCCCTCAATTTTTGGTTAGCTCAGTGCTTAGATTCTATCTGCTGCCGATTTGAAGCGTGCAGTGGGTGGTTGTTTGTCTGCCTGAACTAGAGTGGTAAAACAGGGGCGAACTCATCCAATTCAGGGAGCAAAATATGCCCGAACAGGTAGAGAAACAAGGGGGAAGGGCATCCAATTCTGCCAAGCTGAAAAAGACCCTGGAGCTTGACGGGAGCCCGGTCTCAGTGGCGATTATGCCTGAACCGGCACGGGGTCTAAAGAAGTGGCGGCACAAAGCGACACTATGTATCATGATTCAAAGTGCCAGGAGGGGTGCTGCCTTTTACTGTTCAGGAGACAATGTCATCTGTGGGGGGGGAGAACACCTGGGTATAGGTAAGTCCCCTGTGCAGGACCTCAAAGCCTCTCTGGTTGAGACGGAAAAGCTGGTTGCCTCGGAGGCTGCCGCCCGCAGAAGGCTTGACCAGGTCAAGCAAATAGCACCCGAGCAGGGTGGGTATATTGCTTTTTCTCCTCTGGAGCGGGCCAGCTTCAGGCCTCAGGTTATTCTATTCGTGGGGACACCGTTTCAGATTAGTCGTATTCTACATCTCGACGCTTTTGAAACCGGTGAGATAGACACGGTGCATGGAGAACCTCTCTGCTCCGGTGTTATCGCTGCGCCAATCACCACCGGGAAAATAGGAATAAGTTTTCTGGATATGACCTGCCGGGCATTCGGGCGATACAGGGCCGAGGAAGTGGCTATCGGCGTTCCCTACTCGAGGCTAACGCGGATTATAAGTAGTATTGAGCTAAGTAGCTCTGGTAATGCCAAGTCGGACTTTCTCCTCAAACTGCTTGCCAGAATACCGGCCCCCGACAAGGTATAAGCCGCTTGACTCATGGCAAACAGCTGTCTCGTTAGGGAGTTTCAGAACCGTTTAGTGCTCGATTCGCTTAATCTCGTAGCGCATCTTGCCGGCTGGCGCTACTACCTCTACGATCTCTCCCTGACTCCGATCGATAACGGCTTTACCGATTGGTGAAGCGGTGGAGATTCTTCCTCGGCTCGGGTCTACCTCCTTGGGAGCAACCAGCATATAGCACAGCTCTGCACCGGAAGCCAGGTCACATAGAACAATACTATCACCAATACCCGTCTTAAGCGTAGTCCCTTGCTTCTTATCAATAATAACTGCTGATTTCAGCGTCTCTTCCAACTCCCTAATCTGGCCCTCTAAATAACTGCGCTGTTCTTTAGCCGCGTCCAAAGGTGCATTCTCACGGAAGTCCTTATCCGCAGCGGCCCGGCGCACTTCGTCAATAGCCTTGATGCGCCTACTCTTGAGGGTAGCCAGCGTTCTTTCCATCTCAGCATGCCCCTGCTCGGTTAAAGAAATCGTCTGTGGCAGATCTCGATGGGGCAAAGTTCGGCCCGGGGCCTTACCCTTTCTGGCCTTAAGATGAATAGCCAGATTAGTCTTGCTCCAGCCCTCCTTCTTGGCATAAACCAGGAAGGCCCGTACCAGCCCCAGCTTTCTAGTGTGGTCGGTATCCGATGACGATAACCTTTCAGCGTAGTTACCTATATCGGGAGCAGAAAGCTCGACAAAAGTACGTTCCCAGCCATAGAAGCGAACGAATTTGTAGACCTCCTGCTGACTCGCCCCCTTCTTTTCCGGTGCTAAACCGACCAGAAAGGAAGTAGCTGCTTCACCCAGTGTCAGTCTCTGACTACTAATGTCCACCTACAAGATACCCCCTCGAAGAATATAAATGGCCACCTTCCATCCCCAAATCAGCGCACCCGAGATATCTCGGGTGCCTATACCTTAACCACCCTGGCGAAAAGGCGCCTTTGCTACTTCAACAGCCTTGGATATTACTACTCGTCCCAGCATCCTTAACAAGCCGCCGCTATGCCAGTCGAAAGACACATCGTCGGCTTTCAGGAAGAGGTCAACCGTACCATTAGCTGCCATCGCATTAAACATTCTATCAATCTGCCCATCGCTCAGGTGTTGATACAATTTGTGCACCCGGTAACCCCTACTGAGTTCCCGTCCCAGCCTCTTTTTCCACTCCCGCTGATAGCCAGCCAGCCCGCTGGCTGATAGGTCATTACTCGCTAGCGCTCGGTGCAGGTTGTCAGCCGCTATATCAGCACACAAGAGGCCATAATAGATACCGCCGCCGGTGGTCGGCTTTACCTGTCCCGCTGCTGTCCCCACCACCAGCAGCCGCTCACCATAGGTCCTGGCTAATGGCTTCAGCGAAACCCCGCCGTAGTTTGGCTCAGCCTCATCCGAGGTTATCTTCCCCTGAGCCAGTAGGGTTGACATCAGCCTCTTTAGATAAAATCCGGGGCTGCGGTCTGAGAGCAATCCCAGCCGGGCTTTAACTGATGAGACCGGCAACAGCCAGGCAAAAAAGCCGGGGGCTACTTCATTGCCAAAATAGACTTCCACCTCGGCTATCCCTGCCGTTGCCACCTCGGCTTGAGCCCCCAGTGCGAAGTGGTTGATTCTCCCCAACCCCAACCCTTCAGCCAATCGAGAGGCGAAGCCTGAAGCAATAACTACTGCCCGTGCTTCAATGCTTAACTCTTCTCCCTGCCTGGTTACCTCAATGCTAACCATATCATCTTTAATCTTAATATTAGTGGCCTGGCTATTGAAGAGATATTCGACGCCCTCCCGCTGAGCACGGTTGGCTAAAGCGGCATCAAAGGCCGTTCTGTCTATGATACAAGCCTGAATCTCCGGAAGCCATAGCCTGAGCGATTGACCGGAAGGAGAGAATGCCCGGGCGCTGTTTGCCCGGTCTAGAATGACATCGTCATCAATGGCAAAGGAGTGGATACATTCCCTACCAACAACGCCGGTACAGCAGACCCCTTCTCCGGGCCTTGCCTTCTGCTCCAGCACCAATACCTGATATCCTCTCTCAGCCAGTCTATATGCCGTATGGCTCCCGGTCGGCCCTCCACCGATAACTGCCACGTCATACAATTCCAATTCCTCCCGTCAAAAAACATCTAGG
>CAZYRA010000089.1:0-4251 GCA_964649385.1 uncultured Dehalococcoidales bacterium
CAAGTAGATTGAGTCATCTGAAGAAGTGATGAGTTGAAGGCATACATGAAAGAGGATTGCCGCAGTGCACAAAATACACCCGTTCCCAAGTTGCCGGCATGAAGCTTCGGCACAGGAACAAACCCTCGCTCCGCCCGCCAGGTGGCTTTATTCCCGTATCTGCTTCGAATAGTGGCGCCGATAGTCTTGTCCGCTTCGCTGCAAATCCTAGGGTCATTAGCCAGCGACGTAAACATATCGACGATATCGGTGCTCATACCTTCTGCTCCGGCTTCCTGAAAAGCCAGGGTGGCCGCCTCTTTCCAGTTGTCTGCGGTTTTGCCCGGTAAAATCTTCACTTGTCCGACCTCCTTATCAATTCAACCTATGCTATCTATACTATGCTACCTATACTACCTATGAGACTGTTGCCTTTTTGCTGACCTTGCTTACAGGGCTATAATGCAAGGGTTATTATCGGTGGTATGGGGTCACCCACCCCCATATCTGTCCAGCCCGAACAATAGCTCTCCCTGGACTTCCGGATGGTAGCAGTCGCAGAATAATCATTTAGCCCCCCTGATTACCTCATTAAGTTTCAAACCATTCTTCTTTAGGACACCGAATATGTACGACGGGCTACAATTAAGTTCCAGCGCTGCCGCCGTAACGTCACGGTGCGCCTGTAACGACTCAAGAACATTTTTGAGCGGGATATCCAGCGGTTTGCGACCTAAACCATTTACCGGCACTGGTTGACCGCAGTGGGGGCATTGGACTATCATAACTATCATCCTGTCTTCTTGTGGGTTGGGGGGGGAGAAGCCAGAGGACCGACCGCAAAATCACCCCCTCTTATTTACCGGCTTCTCCTTAATATGGACAGTCATGCCGTCATTGACGATGACCTCGACGATATCGCCGGGCTGAAGACGGTTGTAGATTACCCACGGCTTGGGCAGGGTGACAGCCAGGCTGCCCTCGCCTACCCGGAACAGTATTCTCTCTACCTGTATCGGCATCAGCTTGACCTCTTGAACATCGCGTCGTTCCAGCGACACCACTTCCTTTCTTGGGCTTCGGCATACCGCTCTACCGCCTTCTCGGAGGCCTTTCTCTGCCACGGCGGCAGGTTTGGACACTCCTCTTCTTGCGATGGTTCAGTGGTATCAGCCAGTAACAGGTACTGCTCTGCCTGGCTGGCTGGCCTCTTCCGGTGTATCTTTTTATGACCTCCCCGCATGTGCCCGCCCAGGGCCTGCGGACTCTTGAACTCACGACCGCATTTCGTGCACTTGATCATGCTGCCTACCTCCTTTTAGTTTATTACCAGTAAATACGAGCTTTCTGCTGCCAGCACATACGCACCCAGCAAATACGTGCCCCTGCTTTATATGGTTAGGGGTAGGGGACCGGGTGGGGTGACCCTCCCCCTGCCTCGACCGGATACCGTCATAGGCTTCCCTCCATGAGTAGATTTACCGCCCGGGTCACCCCGAGCTGGGGAACCAGCAGGGCCGCGCGGATGGCGTCACGCACATCCTGAGTGCGGCCGTCGAGCTGCCGGGCTATCTCCCCGACCATTTCCGTGCTCAGGTCTTCCCTGCTAACCAGCACGCCTCGTACCACCGTCAGAAAATCCTCCCGGCTGCAGGCGCTGAGCGTCCGGATGGCGAACCTCGATTTAAGCTCCGGCGAGAGCATCTTCAGCCGGTTGCTGGCAGCCACTACTGTCAGCTGGTTGGAGAGGTTTAGCTCCCTGCCCCGCTTGGCCCACACCAGCCGTCCGCCCTCCATCATCGAGAGCAGGGCGGCGGTATCGGCAGCGTTCATCTTGTCCAGCTCGTCGATGAGCAGAATCTGCGGCTGTCTCTCGGCGACCACATCCCACAATCCTGCTTTCGAAGTAGCCGAGCCGACCAGTCAGATGGCTCTCTCCCCACCAGCCCTTTCGATATACCAGAGAAACAGCGACTTGGCCAAAGCGGGCGGTCCCGCCAGCAAACAGGCTCTGAGCAGCTCCTTGATCTCGTCGTGGCCGATGATGTCGCCGAAGCTATTCTCGGCAATATCCAGTTGCCGGGGAGTTTCGGGGTCGGCTTCGTCTTCTTGCCGGCTGCTGCTGACTATCGCCCTTCCCAACTCGCTGAGGCGGTAGCCGGTGTAGGAGTTGGAGCGGAATACATTGTCCAGGTAGCCTCTCAAGAATAGACGGCTTAGAATCGTCCCCTGGATACCGACGTGCCGGTATGCCCAGCCAATTTTGAACTCCTTCCCCATGTCCAACGAGTCCTCAAACTTCACTATCTTGTGTAGTAGTTCGAGATCACTTTCCTTCATGATTCTTCCCCCTTTCCTTCGCTATTTGCTGGTAAGCTGCTATCATCATCTGGAGCAGGAAGTCAGTACCTTTCACCCCTGCGGTATCGGGGGTGAAGCTTGATGAGCAGGAAGACCAGCGATGCCTCCTTCTTCTTGAGCCAGCCCCTGCTATCTGCTCCCGGGTCATATGAAGAAATTCCTCCAGCGGATCGGTTTCCTGTCCCGCTACCGGTTCTATTGCATCGGAGGCCGTTCTCATATCCTCGCAAAGATTGTCCGCTATGTCCGCATTGTCCGCCGTCACGCCTGGGCCAGCTTCGGAATCAGGCGGACGTTCTGGCGGACAATCTTCCACGACCAGATCAACATCGTCCGCCATTTCTGAAGCTAAAGCGGACAATGCGGACGTTTCGGGCGTTTTCTCCCGCGGCACGGACAGTCCGTATGTTTGTGATAATCTCTGAACCCTGTCCTGGTCCCATCGGATGACCCGCTGACGATTTTTACCTACCCGCTCCTTGACAAGTCCCAGTTTCTTGATTACCCAACCCACTTTGCGACTGTTGATTTCACTGTCCTCATCCGACTGGGCAATCCTGTCGGCAATATTCTGTGAGCTCAGTTCCAGGTCTTCATCGTGAAGCTCTAGCAGCGCCATCAATACCTTTCCTTCAAAACTCTCTTTACGTCTGTAGTACAGATTGTCCTGGAGCCGGTGCACGAAACCAGCCAGGGCTTCCGACATGGCGTCATCGCCGTTGAGCATGACTTTCAGTGGAATGAGTATCTCCTGGAGACGGGGCTGCAAATTTGGTTCAAGGAGCCCGTTGCCAAAGGTTTTGCCTTTGAGTTTGGTCAGATTGGCCAGCCGGAAGGTGAGCCTTCCCCATGACGAGTAACGGCGGAAGTACTGACTTGCCCACTGCTCTCGTTAATCTCGGTGGGAAACATGATACGAAGCTCCTTTGGCTTCTCGCCGAAGACTTTCCTTACCTCATCCGGGCAGGCAAAGTAATCCGTAGGCGAAGGATAGGGTATACCGTCAGCCTTCTCCTTCTTGATTCCCAGCCTTATTTTCCCCAGGCGGGGCAGCCTCACAACCTCGGATATTCCCTTTATCGGCGCCATCTTGACCTCCTTCTGAATCCCTCGTGTTGATTTCTTCGTGATTACCCAGTAACCCTTGTTTCTGACCTATGGCGATGGCAAGCTCGCAAAGATTGCGTAATCTCTGCCTGATCAGCAGGGATTCTTCCACGAGCGTATCGTCTCCTACCGCAACTTTTCTGCGCCGTCCTTGTTTGCGTTTATCCGTTTTTCGATCCATTTTCGCTTTCCTCGATAATGAATATGTCGTCGAAGGTTAACGGCTTGAGAATGTCCCGCAGCTTCTGTCGCACTGCCGGTGAAGGATTTCTCGTCCCGCACATGATCTGGGAGATGTAGCCGCTGCTGATGCCGGACCTGATAGCCAGCATATTCTGCGACATGTTTCGCCGGGCGATAGCTCGCAGCACAGCGGACTGATTTAGTTTGACTCTTATTGTCATTGCCCTCTCCCGGTTAGATGCTTGCTCAGAAAAAAATAAAGGCGCTTCAGGCCATACAGCCCAAAGCGCCTATCGTCTTCGATTCGGCGAAGTATTTCTTTAGCTTAGCTTGATGTCTTTTTTCACCGTGACCATAACCGGTTTGCCATCCTTTATGACGATTTCAATCTTACCCCAGCCAAACTCCTGGCATACCTTCAGAATTTCGGGGTTATGCTTGAAGAGTTCTTCCACTGAGGTCTCTACAGCTTTCATGGTGCAATTATAAGACAGGAATTTTGCTTAAGTCAAGCGATATTTGGCATATACTCAAATAAGTGCTTGCAATCGTTAGCAAGGGTATGGTATAATACTTGCAACATAGGGATGAGAGGAGGAAAATGGAGGAATCCAATTTTGG
>CAZYRA010000090.1:0-4230 GCA_964649385.1 uncultured Dehalococcoidales bacterium
AACCCTCGCGCCATCAAATACTCCACTTCTTCCTCGGCGATCTTACCTACCGCCGCTTCATGGGAGAGGTCAATACCAGCCAGGTTACCCTTAAGCTCAGGAACAGCGTGAATCGTGCCTTCACCATGCAGAATAAGACCCCGGCACTCAAGGTGCCCCTTTACCCCAGGGGCATCACCCTCGATATAACCCCGGGCAATAATATTACCACCGGTGGTGATGGCACGCGATATGATTTCTGTCTTAGCGCCCTTAGCCGCCAAGATTGTCTTGGAACCTACATCCAGTGACGACCCCTTGCCGGTTACCAGGATACTGTTATACCTGACGGTAGCGTTTTCACCAACACACTTGGCGGAAGGATACATCTGCAGTGATTGAACCGGCTTCATCAGCACATAGTTGCTCAAGAAAAGGCCGTCCTCCTCCACAATGATCCCGGTGCGGGGGCGTACCGACACCGCCGGGTTCCAGCTGTGTATCATGGTAAAGGTAACCCTGGCCCCTCTTTTTATATAGAACTCGGATACCCCCATATGGAGTCCGGGGTCCTCTCTGGATGCGGTGGTGCAGCCGGTAATAATATCCAGCTCCGAGCCCTCCTCGGCGATAATAATGTTGTGCGCATTTTGCGCCAGCTGTGCCTTTGCCAGATAGAGGCAAGCCTGTACCGGATAAATCGTCTTATGACCAGGCAGTGCCCTGATGAAATAGCCGTCGCTCCGGCTCAACTCGATGTTGGCGGTGTACTTATCGGCATCCACAGCAACTGCCCGCCACCAGTAGTCAGACAGCCAGTCGTGCCTCTCCAGGGCTTGACTGATGGGCATTACCTCGACACCCTCTCCCCTGATTGAACTGTGCACCGGAGTATTGTCCATCTGGATATAGGTCCCCGCCCGCTGACTGGGATCATCCAGCGCAACCCCCGCTTCCAGCATCCGCTCTTTAGCCTGGACCGGAAGCTGTGCCGGCTCTGACTGGTACGGCTGCTCTTCGGCTGAAGTAAGGTAGGTGCTCAAATCGATATCTTCACCGAAGGCAGCCGGTTTAGCCTCCGCCGCTTTAGCCTTTTCCCGATATGATTCCGATGACTTCACCTCAGACATTCAGCCTCCTCCTCAACAGGCACTCGACGCACGATCCATAGCCCTTTTCCTTAATAGTCTGCAGTATTTCATGGGGGTCACCATGACAGCTGATTCTGCCGTCACACATAACATAGCCGGTACGAGCGTTCACATAGTCCAGGATATGGCCGGTATGGGTAATGATAAGCCCCATACATTTTCGATCCAGAATCGGACAGTGCTTTTCCAGGAGGTCATTTATCAATTCGCCGATAAGAGCGATATTTTCCAGGTCAACACCGGACTCCGGCTCATCAAGCAGAGCCAACCTCGGCTTCTGCGCCAGCAGCTGCATCATCTCGGAGCGCTTTATCTCCCCTCCGGAGAACCCGTAGTTTATCTCCCTGTCCAGGAAGTCTTCCAGGTTGGTCCTCTTCGCCAGCCCGGCGATAGTCTCCGTATCCCCCCGCTCCTTGAGACAGGCGGCAACCATATCGCTCGTTTTTACCCCCCGAACCACCGGCGGGCGCTGGAAGGACATACCGATACCTAAACGGGCCCGCTCATCGAGCGATAACCCGGTTATCTCCTTCCCCCGAAAGGTAATGCTGCCATTGACTATCCGGTACTTGGGAAAACCCATCAGCGCCGCCAGCAGGGTAGTCTTGCCACTGCCGTTAGGCCCGAAAAGAACATGGGTCTCACCGGTCCCTATCGTCATATTTACATCGTGCAGAATTTCCTTGTCCCCCACCGCCACCGCCAGGTGCTTAATCTTCAGCATATATCTATTTCCTCCATCGCTTCCTGATTAGTCTTCAGCTGCCGTCCAGAGAGGGGTGCTCTTGCCGGACAAACCATCCTGCCGGGTCAGTGAGGTATTCATAGTAATCAAGCAATACTAAATAATGCTCCCTCTCTTCGGCGACTAGAGCCTGATAGAAATCTCGCTCGGCATCATAAGTAGCGGCCTGGCTCTGGGCTTTGTAATAGTCCCCGGTCTTGTTTTCCATTTCCATAGCCGTCTTTACCGCATCGAGTTCGGTGGCGGGCACATCAATACCAGCCCCCGTTTTCTCTATTGCTTCGGCAAATATTGTCCTCAACCGCTTACCCCCGTCCGGCTGAAATTCAGTACTGGGCCACCCCTGTTTAATCCGTATGGAGTTATATATCTTCTCAAAGTTCTGCCGGTGAACGTCTTCTTCCGCAGCCAGCGATTCCAGCAGCTTCTTGCCCAGCTCGTTGCTGCTCTCCCGGCTGGCTTTGAGATAGAATTCCTTACCATCTATCTCCATCTTAATGGCAACCTGCAGCGCCTGTGCCGTCCTGTCCTGCTCGATTTCCATAACTCCCCCTCTTTTTATCTTTAGTTCAGGTCTTCTTCAGATAACTCTTACAGAAGAAAGGCTAACATCCGCCTGGAAAGATAATATATAACCTATAATATCCCTTTTGTCAATAGGGATTCACGCAATTCAGCCGCCGAAGCCCGGTCAATATATTACTTGACACATTAGACCTGAATCAGAGTATATAATTGAGCTCATAAACCGAAAGTCGTTGGTTTGAATCCCCCCACCACCAAGCCGGGAGAGAGGCAAGCTAGCCTTTATTGAGATCGCCTTGCCTTATATTCCAGCCTCCACTAATTGAATCGCACCTTTGCAGATGGATTCTCGTCTCTTGATACTAAACCCAGCTTGCTCTATCTCTCTAAGCAAACTACGGTTAATCCACATAGTGTAGGCTTCCTTACTCTTGTCAAGCTTCACAAGGACTTTAGTTGTAAGTTTAGCCAATGCTCCGGCTGGCAAGTTGTACTCCACGACAAACAGGCTGCCATCTGATGTTAGCGTCCGGCGAATCTCATTCAGCGCATTGCGCCTCGTTTGCTCCGGCATATGGTGCAAGCCTAAAGACATAAAGCACTTGTCGAACTTAGATGGGGCGAACGGCAATTTTTCAGCATTAACTCCCAAGAATATAACCGGGAGATTCCGATTCTTCGTTCTGGCCGTCTCAAGTGCAGGCTCCCAGATATCCACGCCGACAACTTGCCCATCCTGACCCACACGCTCTGCTATTAGCGATGTCAGTTTACCAGTGCCGCAGCATACGTCCAGAACCTGGTCTCCCTCCACAGGACTAACGAAATCCACACACCTCTTTTCAAAACAGTTCTCACCACCGCAAGGGAGATAAAAAACCAGATTCAGAAACGATTCACGGAACTGCGTCCATATTCTCGACAGGTTTCTTTGCCTCATGACTAGATTATATCATAGCATGTTTAACAGCCTCTGTTATCTTAGTCCACACGCAGCCAAACCCTTAAAATCACAGTAAAACCCTTTAGCTTCACGCCTGGGGCCTTATACAATATAAAGTAGAATCTTTTGTGCGTATTTTAGGTCTGTTTATAGTATAATTAGACCTAAAAAGATGGCGCGACTGCAAAGCAAGAGACTTAAACAGATGTTTACAATGCGGCACTGTAACAGACAGCCCTTACATTTATCTTCGCATTGCTGTCTTTTCGCTACCTAATAACTGGTGTAAGAGAAAATGAAAAGCAGGAAAAAAGAAGAACAGGCTATAGAGAGACTCATAGGTATAAGTAAGGGAAATCACCGCGAGAACAATACACTCCATATCAAGGTGCCGGTGAGAGAAGATAAATCCCATTTGCTGTTATCAAACACCCCAGAAGCATTATGGAAGATAGATAGCAACAACTACATTATTTTTGTAAGCGATAATATAAAGGCAATAACCGGGTATACTCCGGAAGAAGAATATAATATAGGCCCCTATCTGAACTGGATTGATAGGGTTCACCCTGACGATGTAAAAGAATATGTAGCCGCTAAAAATGCACTGTTCGAAAAGGACAGACCTTTCAACATTGAATATCGCTTCAAGCGAAGGGACGGTAAGTGGATCCGGATACACGATCGGGTATTAGCGACCTACGATGAGGATGGTAAAAAATATGCTAGTGGCATGCTTTCTGACATCACCGAGTGTAAGCAGGCAGAACTACGCATTAAAGAGTTGAAGGAAAAATACGAGGCCCTTATAAAGAATATACCTGTTGTCGTGTATTCTACGCTTCCTGATGAGACGGCTAGTTTGACTTTTGTATCGGACAGGTGGC
>CAZYRA010000091.1:0-4208 GCA_964649385.1 uncultured Dehalococcoidales bacterium
AGGAAAGTGGAGCAACCTCTTCAAACGAAACCCGCAGCCGGTCAAAGAGAGCTGATGGAGTTACTTCTTAACTTCACACACTACACCCCCTGTTGAGGAAACCCGATGCGGTAAGTTCCCCTCTTACAGCAGCAACTCCAACTATCGGGCGATTGACTTCTACAACCGTATAGACTACCCTGTTTAGTAAAAAGGGGTGTGACTAGATGCAAGCGTACTGTGTAAAGTGCCGCGCCAAGCGGGAAATGAAGGATGCCAAGGCCATAACTATGAAGAACGGGAAACCGGCAACTCAGGGGATATGCCCAACCTGCGGGACCAAGATGTTCCGAATAGGAAAAAGCTAAGGCTGAAGAGAAGAAGGAACAATTTTCAAGGGGTTTAGCCCCGTAAGTCTATCCTTATAACTCTAAGCGGCTCTCTTTATAGACGGCTAGGGCAGGTTATGTAGCCGCTTTATCTGCTCAATGAGAGAAGTGATATCCGGTGGTTCAAACCCGCGCATCTTAAAGCCAGGTTGCGGCTGTCCCAGCGAGTCTTCAATACCGGTGTTACCCAGAAGCACATCAAAGGTAGCCCTGACCGAAGCCGCCAGAGAATCAAGAGGGTAACCCCCTTCCAGGGCAAAGATAAGCCGGCCGTCACATAGTTCATCAGCCAACCCCTTGATGATTTCCGTCATCCGGGCAAAGCCGGTAACACTCACCTCCATCATAGCCAGTCTCTCCAACCAGTGAGGGTCATAGCCCGCTGAGACCAGAACAAGCTGAGGAGCGAAACGCCTGACCGCCGGAACGATTACCTGATCAAAGGCCTCCAGATACTCGGTATCGCTACTGCCAGCCGGCAGCGGTATATTAATTGTGGTTCCCTCACCATCCCCACTGCCGGTCTCTTCCATACTACCTGTTCCCGGATAGAGGGGAGACTCATGAGCCGAGATGTAGAGCACCCGGGGTTCATCATAGAAGATATCCTGGGTACCGTTACCGTGGTGCACATCAAAATCGATAATAGCGATACGTTCCAATTTGTATTTGCTCAGAGCATACCTGGCCGCAATAGCCAAATTATTAAAGAGACAGAAGCCCATCGCCTGAGTAGATGTAGCATGGTGACCCGGTGGCCTGACCAGGGCGAAGACGCTGCCACCCCCATCCAGGACCACCTCTGCAGCCCTAAGCAGACCACCGGCAGCATAAAGGGCTGCCTGGTAGGAGTCTGCTGACATCACGGTATCGGAATCCAGCCAACCGCCCCCTTTCTTCGCCATCACCTGAATTTGGGCAATAAGCTCAGGGGAATGTACCAGGGCTATCTCTTCAGCAGTAGCAGCCCGGGGCTTGATATATTCAAGCTGCTGCTTGAGCCCACTCTCTTCCAGACAAGTCATAACTGCCACCAACCGCTGAGCGTTTTCGACATGCTGACCGGTATCATGCTTTAGATATATGGGGTCATAAACATAACCCACACTCATAGCTACCCCCTTTCGTCGAATCGGTCTATTTGCCGATATCCGACACAGTTTCTTAAGAGATAATAACGCCGAAGCTTAAGCTACCAGCCGGAAGCCCGACGAGAGAAACCAGCCGCCGAAGCCGATAAGCAGCATGCTACAGGCAGTAAGCAACCCCACCTGCACCTTACCCCCCCAGAGTGATTTGGTCCGGTAGACAAGAACAGAAAGAGAAGCAAGCCAACCAAAATCACACAGCAGATGAACGGTAATCAGCAGGGCAAACCCCGTGAAACCGAAAGTCAGGGACTTCATGATGAGCATACTGCCCACGGCTGCCCACCACAGGAAAAAAAACGGGTTTAGCAGACTGGTAGCCACCCCGGCCACAACCGAACGGCAACGCAGTTCTTTGCCCCTTTCTACTACACTACCCCTTTTTCTGAACATACTGATGCCCATCCATACCAAGATAGCCCCACCCACCAGGTACAGGGTAATCTGGACCGGCTCTCTTTCAAAGAAACGCCCAAAGCCGAAGTATATCAGCAGCATCAGGGGGACTTCTACAATAGCGTGCCCCAGCGCTAGCTTTAAGCCAACAAACTGGGACCGGTAACTCCTGGCTACGACGACGGCAAACATAGGACCGGGCATCATAACCCCGGATATTGAGACCAGAGCAACACTAGATAAAAACGGAAACACAAAAATACTTTCTTTAAGAGAGGGATATTTTCTTTAGCCTTGAAAGAATAACAAATTTTGTCTCTTATTATAACACCGATTACTCGTAAACTCACCTCAAGGCTAGCTGCCAGCACCCCCTTGACAATCACCGGATAATATGCTTATATGGAGATAGAGGCCAAGCAGAGCCCGACGGATTCTACCTAGGGAGGTGTGCTTATGAGGCTTCATGCGAGATACGGAGTTTGGCAAGTTGACAGATAGGGCCCCGCAAGTGGCGGGGCGGGCGGAACTCAGACCTGACTTGAGCTAGCGAAATGGGGTAGCCTCAAAGAGAGGTCCCGCTACGGCGCAGGTAACCGTAAGTGAGCTGGGTTTGAGGATTACCCGGGTGGTGAGGTGGTTAGGAAACTAAAAAGTGGAGGGCACCTCTTTCGGTACCCTCCACTTTTTTGTGGAATATGACGAGGCCCTGAATACAAAACGGCCCCCGTCGCTCTAAACGTCTTGGCCTTGCCTTTGCTCTGAGGTTTCCTTTTGCTCCGATTCGGTTTCGCGGTCTCTAAGCCAGCGTCCAATCTCATCCAGCGCCGGAGGAGAGACATAGAATAGCTGGATATCCTGGGGAAATTGAATCTGGTGCCCCTCTCTCATAAACAGTATTCCGATTTCATCCGCCTTAAGCGTCTCATCAATATGACTGGAGATATATTCATTCCTCTTCTTGCTTACTTCGGTATAAGACTGATAGACCCGGGTAAATACACCCTGATTTTGCAGCCCGACGGACAGGCACCGGCTCCAGTCCATCAGCTCCGTTAAAAGTTCGTCCTCTTCCGCAGCCTCCATCTGCGCCCCTTTATCCAATCTGTTCTTAACAACCTGATAGCTCTTATCGTTGAACTCCTTTACCAGCTTGATGCCACCTTCACCACCCGCCGGGACCAACTCATGGTATATTCTATTTATTTTACCCAGCTTTAGCTCCAGGGCACTCACCTGGTCCTCGATCTGGTTCCAGTACCGGTTAAATTTATCGAGATACTCATCGGGGGAATCCTTACCGCAGTAAATAAGGGGAATGAAGTATAACCTTCTGCCCTCCTTAAACTCCTCGACCGAAGGCTTCTCAATCTGCCCAAGCTCTTCAGACATCTAACCCTCCTTCAATAGATATAGAATCAAACGGGGCTGCTCAATCAACCCTCAGACGCCCCCGGTTCGGCAGTCCGCTATCGCCTTTAGTTACGACACAATCAGCGACTTGCTCACCACCCGCTATTCTACAGCCAGTGCCAACGATGCACTGCTTCAGCCTGCCACCAGCGCCAATACTGACGCCATCCCATAGGATAGCCTCCTCAATACCGACATCCTCTCCGAGGTAACAGTCAGCACCGATAACGATAGGCCCAGTAACAGATGCTCCCCGGCCTATCTGAGACCTGCTGCCGATTACCGCCGGCCCAGTTATCCTGGCCGAAGGGTGGATAGTTACATCCTTCCCACAGGAAATACTCTCCCTGCCCAAGCCCGGGATAAGGTGGTTACTTACCTTATTCAACAAAAGGTCGCAGTTCAAGCATAAATACTTCTCCGCTGTTCCCATATCAAGCCAGTAGCCGCTAAAGGGGTAGCCGTACACCGGCTCATTCAGCTCAAGAAGCAGCGGGAAGAGCCCCCTCTCAAACATATAGTGACTGTTTTGGGGAAAATACCCTAAGACCTCCGGCTCGATAATATAGGTGCCGGCATTTATCCAATTGCTGGCTATCTGCCCCGGGCTCGGTTTCTCGGTAAAGCGCTTGACTCTGCCGTCACTATCGGTCTCAACCACCCCGAAGGCGGAGGGGTTATCCACCCAGGTTAAGGCGATAGTCACCTTCGCCCCTTTACGCCGGTGGAAAGCAAGCATATCGGTAATATCGAGGTCGGTGAAAATGTCCCCGTTTAAGACGGCAAAGGTGCTGTCCAGATACCGCTCGGCATTCTTTACCGCCCCGGCAGTGCCTAGGGGGCTAGCCTCCACCGCGTAGTTAAGCGATACCCCCAGCCGGCT
>CAZYRA010000092.1:0-4138 GCA_964649385.1 uncultured Dehalococcoidales bacterium
CGGACTTGGCAACATACTCCTCGTCGTTCTTGTGGCTGGCCATCTCCAGGTCGGTACCCCAGATGACAAAGTCGGGCTTGGTTTCGCCCTGTACAGTCGGACCGCGAGCTGATTTATCCCAGACCAGGAGCTCATCCATTGTCTCTATAGCCCCCACGGCAATCACTTCGGGCTCACAAGCGGGGAGCATCATGGTAGTCATCTTCGGTCCGGAGTTACCCGCCGCGGCGACGACATCGAGCCCATATACCAGGCTTGCCTGCCGGCAGGCCTCCCTGACCGGATTATCCTCATCGCCGTCGTCTTCCCCGCCGAGGCTTAGATTAATGACGTTGGGGTACATTTCGTCGGTCGGCCATAGACCGTTCTTCCGGGCTGCCTCGGCCAGGTCACAGACCTTGTCGATGCCAAGAATGATGCTCTCGTCACTGCCAAGCCCTTCATCACTGATGACTTTGATATTCATGATGGAAGCGCCGGGTGAGACGCCTGACTTTTCACCGATCCCGTGCATGCCGCCGGCAACCACGAAGGCCACCTGTGTGCCGTGCCCGAAGACGTCCCCGGCCGTCTGCGAGTCAGTAAAGTTGGCTTCATAGATGACTTTGTTCAATAGCGACCGGTGTGTCTTCCTGACGCCGCTATCCAGCACGGCCACTGTGAGACCCGTGCCGGTAAGCGGCGGACTGAAGTAGGAACGCATCATATAGAAGACATCAGAGATGGTCTCCACCGGCGGCACCTCTGCCATTACCTGGTCGGTCTTGTATTCCTTGAGAGGCTTAATCTTCAGGCCAGTTATTCTGGACATCTGCTCAGCCTGCGCTTCGTCAAGATCGCAGAATACCTGGGAGAGAAGCTTTGTCTTCTTAACATCAGTAGCGCCAAGCTTCTTTGCCTCGGCCTCAAGCTGCTCCAACGATAGTCCCTTAGAAATCACTGCGTATCTCATTTCTTCACCTCCGACAATCCGAGTTTCATATAGCTCTCACTCCTATGAGTCTGTTCGGCATGTTTCCGCCTTTGACTCCTGCCGCCAGTGGCGGTCCCGGCAGGGTAGTAAATGACTTGTAGGCAGACGACCCGTGGCCGTAATCAGTCCCCATGAAATTAGCGGCTACCGCTCTGAAATAATAGAATGTGCCGGGCTTCAACCCTGTGACGTCGGCAGTGAAGTAGCCTCGGTTGGCTGAGGGATTGTCCTCGGTTACCAACTGCCAGTCGGTAACTTGACCGAACGAGAGCGTCTCCCCATATTCAAACCTTCCCTGGCAGACCAGTCCGCCGTCGAGCATAAGCCGGCCTCTCAGCCGAGCGGAGTAGATATCGACGTTCTGGGCATCGTACGTGCCAACAAGAGGGGGCGACTCATAATCAAGTTCAAGCAAAGCCTTCCGGGCGGTGTACTGATAACAGGAAAGCACGGGGCCGCATCCCTGGTACAGGCCGCCGTCGGGGTTTTCATGCTCGATCCCGGCTACATCGAAATTAGCGTTGCGTATTCCGAGGCTGATTAGATTGCTGAAATCGAGGTAAACCAGTCCGGTATTATTGAACTCGAAATCATTCCGGGCACCAACGACAAGATCGTCATAGTCGACATCGACATTACAGAACGGCGTTGAACCGAAATTAACGAAGTCGGCGGCAACGATATCTCCCGGTGTATTGGGAGTAAAGGCATACGCATTGTAGGTTGGCCTGGCACCCCATGATGTTTTGGAATTGACCCAGACCTTGACCCTGCCCCCAACGGCAACAGCCCCGGGCGGCATTCCGTTATAATCCCCGGCATCATAGTCGGTTCTCGGGTCCCAGATAGCACCTAATCGCCTGAGCCAGTCCCAGGGATTATTGGCCGGCAAATGGGATGCCGAACCGGCAAACTGGAGACCTACGTAGTCAGTCCCCGTATATCCATCATAATGGGTGCCGGCTCCGGCTATCAGGTCTTCCCATGTTGCGTAAGGAGCAGCCGTCACCCAGCGCCGGGGCATGCCGGCTCTAACGTATACACATTTATCGATCCAGTTTTCCCTTGTCGTTCTGCTCATATCCTGGTTAGTTCCTTGCGCATTAAATAGCCTTTTCCGCCATCAATTTGTTTGCTATGTTTGAAACCTTGATATTTTCTAATTTGGGATAAACAGGGGTTTCAGAGAATAGAATGGCAACCGACATGTCCTCCCAGACCAGCTTTTGCAGGTCAGATAGAACATTGGTTTTCACCCCGGCTATCTCCGGATAATTTGCCCAGAGTAATGAGGCGCACCACTGATCATTCACATCCTGGTCAGTGATATACTCAGGTTCAAGCCATGATGCGGTTTTCTTCCTGTGCCAGTAATTTGTCCAGGCGTTACTCAGTCCTTGACCATAACTGGGCCAGACAACATGAATGTTGTCGCTTCTATCGAGGGAGATTGAGGGGTATCCCCCGCCAAGCGTGGCACCCGCATGTGACACCTGCTCCGGGGTGCCCCACATAACTCCGGTTCTCTTGTTATAGTAAATGGCATTATCACCTGCATCGTAATAAGCAATATGCGGGTCATCACCTGAATCAAGGGCAATGCGGGAATGGTAGTGGGAATGTGGGTGGTCGGTAACATTTTCCGTTATCCAGGCGGCAGGCCCGTGGCCATAGCAAACCTGGGAATTTCCCGTGTTTATGCCCCAACCACGTCCCATCCACGACACATGAACAGCCCCAAATGAGTCAATAGCCATAGAAGGTGTATCCTGGGGGCTTGCCATATCCGTCACCTGCTCGACAGTACCCCATATTCCGCCAATCTTGGCCCGGTACTGGATATTCTTAACGGTAGGGTTAGCGCCCCATCCCAATCCGGCCCAGACAACATGAGGAACGTCAGCCACGCCAATAGCTATTGTCGGGTAGTCCTGGCCGGGATTAGCCACATTAAGACGAGCCACCGTCTCCTCGGCTTGCCAGCCACCAATAGTGCGTTCTGTGTAGAATACACCCCATCTTGCAGCAAATGGCGCCCGGCCATTTGAGGTATAGACCAGATGCGAATTGTCAAATGAATCTATGGCGATTGCCGGGAAAAAGTGGTGCCTGTTGTCATAACCGAAGGTAACCCGCTCTTCCGTCCATGTCTGACCGTCATCATCACTGTAGGCCACGTGGACTTGCATGTTGTTGAGTCCTGCCGGCTTCTTGGAATAAGCCACCCAGAGCCTGTCGTCACGGGCTACAGCAATATCACGCCCACCTCCCTCTGCCGAGAGGGCCGGTGTGCTGTTTATGCTAGCAACGGTGTGAATCGTCATCGAGTCTTCCTCTCTACGTTATCCTTCTTATGACGGCGGCACTGAATACCAAACTCGTATCCCTACCTGGACATCGTTAAAGCTAATGAAATCCAGGTCCGCTCTTCCAAGCAGCCACTGGAACTCATAGCCATCATTCCCCGCCACGACACCGGAAATGTCGATACTCCCGATACAAACGTCACCACCTTCTCTTGTTTCACCGTCAAGCCCGAACTGGTCGTCAGCGAAGTTGATGGCATCTATCCAGGCACTGGGAGTATCATCTCTGACCTGTATCACCTGGCTTGTCGCTGCTGCCGTTCCGCCATTCAGCTTGTTGGCCGCAGCATTTGTATTCTCAACCATCCTGAATTTGAACATGGCGATGGCTCTTAGTATGGTGGCACCGGCAGGTATCTTATCTATAGTTACAGCAGGTAAGGATACAGTGACACCGGCGGCGTCAATCTGGGCCTCCTCGATCGGGTCGCTCCAGAAATCCATGGAGAGCAGCTGCTTGCCGCTCAACAAGACCACCTGGCTGACATCGTTCTGCACCTGGGTGATATTGGTCTTCACCTCGTTGACGATGCCTTTCATCTCATTGACAATGTTTACTATCTCGGAGATGTCGAGCTTTTCCGCTTTGCCTTCAATATAAAATTCACCGGGCATCTTCCTGCCTCCCTTCCGTCAAGAGCTTTCGCTCCTCTCTTACGGCTATCGGCTTTGCCTTCTTTTCATCCCCAGTGGATTTGGTAGCCGCGGCGACCGTGCCGATCATCATTACCGGCAGCATCATCGCCATCATCAGACTCCAGTCCATAGACGTACCGGCAGAAGTTCCCGTGCCCGGCCA
>CAZYRA010000093.1:0-2532 GCA_964649385.1 uncultured Dehalococcoidales bacterium
TCTGTGTCTGCCATACCGCGGGCGATGCCAGGGACCGCGATTATGAAGTAGAGGTACCGGTTGACTGTGTTGCCTCCTTTGATGAAAAGATGCACTATTTTGCTCTGGAGCATATGGAGAAGGTGCTGGGGGTAAGGCTTACCAGCTTTAGTGGTGCGCCGCTTGAACCGTCCAAACTTGAACCTGCCGCGGCTGTCCTCTCCGGAGAGACGGCTGATGTTTACTTTGCCCGCACGGTAGAGATACTGCGCTATGAGGGGCTTAACCCGGTGGCTGCTATGGAGGTATTCTCCAGCCGGGCTGGTATACTCTGCGGTATGGAAGAGGTCAAGGCTTTGCTTGTCCGTGTCCTGCCTGAGGGTAACCGTGAGGTGTGGGCACTGGCTGAGGGCGAGATGATGGAAAAGAAGGAAGTGGTGCTGCGCATAACGGCCCCCTATCAGAGCTACGGACTCTATGAGACGGCAATCTGTGGCATCCTGGCTCACTCTAGCGGCTGGGCGACTGCGGCCGGCGAGTGCGTTGCGGTGGCTCAGGGAATACCTATTGTCAGCTTTGGCGCTCGTCATATTCATCCTTCGGTGGCGGGGGTGTTGGAGTATTCCGCCGTAGTCGGTGGCTGTATCGGTTGCTCCAGTATCGCCGGCGCTGGACTGGCTGGTGTCGAGCCAACCGGGACGATGCCCCATGCCCTGATTATCGTAATGGGTGATACAGTTAAGGCTACGCTTGCTTTTGATAAATATATGCCGCCAGGGGTGCCCCGGGTTTCCCTGGTGGATACCTTTAAGGACGAACCTGAGGAGAGCATCAGGGTGGCTCAAGCGCTGGGGGAGAAGCTTAAGAGTGTGCGGCTGGATACCCCCGGCGAGCGGGGTGGGGTTACTAGTGACCTGGTCAAGGAGGTCAGAGCCAGGCTGGACTTAGCTGGCTTTAGTAGTGTCGGTATCTTCGTTAGCGGTGGCATTAACCCGGAGCGCATCAGTCACTTTCTGGATGGTGGGGCTCCGGTTGACGGCTTCGGCGTCGGCAGTTATATTAGTGGGGCTAGGCCGATTGACTTTACCGCTGACCTGCATCAAATAGATGGCAAGCCAATAGCGAAGCGGGGGCGTATCCCTGGTATTACCGCTAACCCAAGGCTGAAAAAGGAGTTGATGTAAGATTATGATAGTCGAAATGAGAACGGGCAGTACCCGTGAGGAGATAGATAACGTAGTAGCGAGGGCCAAGTTGATGGGGATGAAGGTCCAGTTGAATCTTGGTACGGATCGGACGGTGGTCGCCATACTGGGTAGTAATACGGGGGGGGTGCCTACCGATACCTTCGCCGTACTCCCCGGGGTGGAGAGCGTCACCCGAATTATGAAGCCCTACAAGCTTGCCTCCCGGGGCTTCAAGCCTGAGAACAGCGTGGTTGTTGTTAACGGGGTTGAGGTTGGGGGCAGACGTATTGTTGTTATGGCGGGGCCCTGTGCTGTGGAGAGTGAGGAGCAGATGGTAACCTCAGCCCGGGTAGTAAAAGAGTCCGGCGCCAGTATTCTACGCGGCGGCGCCTTTAAACCGCGTACTTCCCCCTTCAACTTTCAGGGACTGGAGAAGGTAGGACTGGAGTTTCTGGCACGGGCCAGGGAGCAGTCCGCTCTCCCGGTGGTTACTGAGGTAGTGGACCCTCGCGATGTCGAGCTGGTTGCGGAGTATGCCGATATTCTGCAGGTCGGCTCGCGGAATATGCAGAATTTTGCCTTGCTCAGCAGCGTGGGCAAGAGCAAGCGGCCTGTTCTTCTCAAGCGCGGTTTTGCCTGTACCGTTACCGAGTGGCTGACTGCCGCTGACTACATATTGGCTGAGGGGAATAATCAGGTTATCCTGTGTGAGAGGGGAATCAGGACATTTGAGGACAGTACCCGTTTTTCCATGGATATCGGTTCCATACCGGTGATTAAGCGGTTCAGCCATTTACCCTTAATCGTTGACCCCAGCCATGCCGCTGGCCACTACTCACTGGTACCGGCGATGGCTAAGGCATCGGTGGCGGCTGGTGCTGATGGACTGCTTATTGAGGTTCATCCCAACCCGAAGGAGGCCCTGATTGATGGCCTCCAGTCGCTTACCCCCTCGGACTTTGCCCGACTGATGGCGGAGCTTAGGCCGATTGCCGAAGCGGTAGGCAGGTGTATCTAGCTGGGGGCTGGTATAACGACTGGAAGGAAGGATTTGTGATATGACACGTGTTGAAAAGCAGAAGGTCCCGGTAATCGGAGGGGGAGCAGCGGAACGGGACAAAGCCGCTACTATCGCCTCATTGAAGAGCTTCCTTGAACCCCAAACAATAGCTGTTATTGGCGCTTCACGGAAGAAGGGTACTATCGGCAATCAGCTCTTCCATAACATTTTGCACCAGGAGTTGAACGGTGTTGTCTATCCGGTGAACCCGAATACAGAAATGGTGGCCTCGGTAAAAACGTACCCGTCTGTTCTTGATATACCGGGGAAGATAGACCTGGCTGTGGTTATTGTGCCGGCCGAGAG
>CAZYRA010000093.1:2632-4089 GCA_964649385.1 uncultured Dehalococcoidales bacterium
GGGAATATTGCTTTCAGCAGCCAGAGCGGTGCCTTCGGGCTTGCCATTCTGGAATATGCGCAGAGTTTGAATATGGGCCTCTCCACCTTTGTCAGTGTGGGGAATAATGCCGATGTGTCCAGCACCGACCTGCTCGAGTACTGGCAGGAAGACCCGGCTACCGATATTATCCTCCTTTACCTGGAGGCTTTCGGTAAGCCGCGGAAATTCGCCCGTATTGCCCGTAGTATCACACCGACCAAGCCGATAGTGGTGGTGAAGAGCGGGCGCACCCCGGCAGGCTCCCGGGCGGCGGCATCGCACACCGGTGCCCTGGCTACCGCCGAGGTGGCTTCTGAGGCTTTGTTTGAACAGGTCGGGATAATCCGGGTAGATACGCTGGAGGAGCTCTTTGACATCGCTAATCTTCTCTCTCATCAGCCGATACCATCGGGGAAGAGAGTGGCTATCCTGACCAATGCGGGTGGTCCCGGCATTATGACTGCGGATGCCTGTGTCGCTCGGGGACTGGAGTTCCCCGGCCTTTCCGAGGGGACCATTTCCGCTCTTAAGGGCTTTATGCCGCAGCAGGCAAGTCTGGCCAATCCCATTGATATGACCGCCGGGGCCACTGCTGAAACGTACCGTCGGGCGCTGGAGTTGCTGGTACAGGATGAGCGGGTAGATATTGTCATTGTCATCTTTATTCCGCCGATGCTTACCGATCCCGGCGGAGTTGCCGGTGCTGTTCGGGAGGTGGCGCCGCAGTTTCGTCAGCGCGGCAAGACCCTTGTTGCCTCATTTATGGCTTCACGTGGTGGCAGCCTCGGCTTGGGTTCCGGGGAGGGTGGGGACGTTCCCTGTTATATCTTCCCTGAATCTGCGGCGGTGGCGTTGGGCAGGGCCTATGATTATAGTGAGTGGTTGAAGAGGCCAAAAGGGGTGATTCTAGAGGTGGAGGGTATTGATAAGGAGAGGGCCGGTGAAATAATCATCTCAGCTATGGAGCGAAACGCGGCCCGACCCTTATGGCTCGATACCGGTTCAGCCGCTCGCCTGCTGGGCGCCTATGGTATTCATACTGTAGCGTCAAAGTCAGCCGGGACTGCCGGGGAGGCAGCCAGAGCGGCTGAGGAAATCGGCTTCCCTGTTGCACTCAAGCTTGATGCTGTCTCTATTGTGCATAAGACGGAGGTAGGTGGCGTAGTCCTTGATCTCCGCTCGCCGAAGGAGGTAGAACGTGCCTTTGTCCGGATTCGGGAGGGTATGGAGCGTAAGGGGCTGGCTGGGGAAATGCTCGGCGTCACCGTGCAGCAGATGATATCCGGGGGAGTTGAGGTAATTGTCGGCGTGACCCAGGACCCCTCTTTCGGCCCCCTGATTATGCTGGGTATGGGGGGGATTTATACCGAGCTGTTCAAAGATGTTACCTTCCGTATTCATCCCCTCACCGATGTGGATGCCCGGGAGATGGTACG
>CAZYRA010000094.1:0-3914 GCA_964649385.1 uncultured Dehalococcoidales bacterium
TGAAAAGGAGTATATTCCAGGTCCAGAGCTTCGGCAACAAACCGATTAGTGACCTTACCATCGCAGAGATTCATCCCTTTAGCTAATGCTTCATCAGACTTCATAGCTTCCCGGAAACCCATATTAGCTATCTTCAAGGCATAGGGCAGGGTGGCATTGGCCAGGGCTACCGTAGAGGTCTGAGGAACCATGCCGGGCATATTGGCAACGCAGTAGTTGATAACACCATCAACAGTAAAGATAGGGTTATCGTGGGTAGTAGGATGAGTAGTCTCGACACATCCCCCCTGGTCTACAGCGACATCAACAATGACCGAGCCGGGCTTCATATTCTTAACCATCTCTTTGGTAAGCACTATGGGCGCTCTGGCACCCTTCACTAGAACAGCCCCGACGACCAAGTCAGCATCACTGGTTGCCTCAGCCACACTGGCGGGGTTTGAAACCAGCGTCTTAAAGTCACCATGCATTGTTTCGCTCAAGTAACGCAGGCGCTTAACATTAATGTCGAGCATAACGACACTCGCACCCATACCCAAGGCAACCTTAGCCGCATTGGTACCGACGATACCACCGCCAAGAACGACCACCTTCGCCGGTAAGACACCGGTAACGCCACCGAGCAGCTTACCGCAGCCCTTATACATTTTGCCTAGATACTGGGCTCCCATCTGGGCCGCCAACTTACCGGCAACCTCACTCATTGGGTCAAGACAGGGCGTGCTGCCGTCTGGCAGCTCTACTGTTTCAAAGGCAATACCGGTTACTCCCTTCTCCATAAGGGTGAGTGTTAGTTCTTTAGCCGCGGCCAGATGGAGATATGTCCAGAGAATCTGCCCCTTCCTCAAGAAGGGATACTCACTGGGTATAGGCTCCTTGACATGGTAAATCATCTCTGCCCGCTCCCAGACCTCTTTCGCTGTCTTCACGACAGTAGCGCCAGCTCTGGCATACTCCTCATCACTGAAACCACTACCTTCCCCAGCCTTGGTCTCAACCAATACCTGATGACCAGCCTTAACAAGCACGCCTGCCGCCGAGGGAGGTGCACCAACACGGTACTCCTCAGTTTTTATCTCTTTAACAACACCAACTATCATCCTCTATTCTCAAGCCTCCTTAATGAATTTATTGTTGAACTGTCAACGGCAATGCTACTCTATCATAGCACCCACTACATTATATCACCGAACGTACTCTTCACTACATTGATTTCATCATCAATTTTCTTACAGTTTCATCATCAATTTTGCTGCTAATCCACTACTCAATTAGTCCCAGTCTACAACCAGGCACTTCATTCAACAGACAATTCTCTACTGACAGGCTGTTAGGTCAAGGCACTCCTAGGAGACTCTGCCCACCAGTTATGCTGCTGCAAACTGCACCCCGGCGGCACTATCAGCCGAGTTTGAGCATCAGCACCGAGATTACCAGAAAGACAACAACAAAGACAATGGTAAGTCTGAATAGTATCTTCTCCACACCCCGCCGGGTCCGGTAAACACTACTCTGCTGACCGAAGATACCCCCCAACCCACCACCTTTAACCTGAAACAGAATAACTATTATCAAGGCTACCGCTAGTACAATTTGAGCTATGTTAAGATAGGTTTGCATTTATTCTTCCTCTAATCTTTGTCTAAGTAATTCGGTTACCACCTGTGGATTGGCACGCCCTTTGGTAGTCTTCATTACCTGTCCAACGAGAAACTTGAGGGACTGAGTTTTACCTGCCTCATAGTCGGCTACGGCCTGGGCGTTGTTTTTTATTGCGAAAACAATTTCCGATTCAATTTCCCCGCTATCGGTAATCTGGTTAAGCCCCCGCTCCTCAACGATATCGGCGGCACTCCTGCCCGTCTTGAACATCTCCTCAAGCACAGACTTGGCCGTAGCGACATTGATAACACCGCGGGTAGATAGCATCAACTCACAGAAGCGCTCAGGAGACACATGCTCCCCGAAGCGACCGATATCACTACCAGTCACATTCATTATACGGCTAACCTCACCCAAAAGCCAATTACTGACCTCCTTGGCACCGCTATCCGGAGGCATCTTCCGGTACCCTTCAGTCTTAAGACAGGCCTCAAAATAGTCAGCCATTTCCTTTAAGCCGGTAAGTAAATTGGCGTCATAGAGGGGCAAGCCATACTCACCAACAAACCGGTCACGCCTGGCTTCGGGCAACTCGGGAAGCCTTGACCTTACCTCCTCCACCCACTCCCTGCTTAAGGTCAGCGGCGGCAGGTCCGGCTCAGGGAAGTAGCGGTAGTCATGGGCATACTCCTTACTCCGCATAGAGACCGTTTTCCCGGTTTCTTCGACCCACCCCCTGGTTTCCTGGACCAGCTTCCCACCCTCGCTGGCCACCTTCCGCTGTCTCTTTTCTTCATACTGTAGAGCCCGGAAGACCGCCCGGAAGCTGTTCATATTCTTGACCTCAGCCCTAGCCAGCGATGAGGCACTATGCTCGGGACGAATACTGATATTGGCATCACACCTGAAGCTGCCCTCCTCCATATTCCCGGTGGATACACCAAGGTAGCGCAGTATACTACGCAGCTTTATCAAATACTGCCTAGCCTCCTCCGGGGAAGACAGGTCGGGTTCACCAACAACCTCCATTAACGGCACACCGGAACGATTGACATCAACCAAGCTGTAGTGCCCACCGTCCGGAGAGGTACGGTGCAGCAGCTTGGCGACATCCTCCTCCAGGTGGACACGAGTTATGCCTATCCTCTTCTTCTCACCATCAACCCCGATATCAAGCCAGCCCCCCTGCCCAAGTGGGGCGTCATACTGCGAAATTTGATAGCCCTTCACCAAATCAGGATAGGAGTAATTCTTGCGGTCAAACTTGGTATAGCCAGGGATGGTGCAGCTAAGCGCCAAGGCAGTCATTACGGTATATTCCACCGCCTGCTGATTGATGGTGGGCAGGACCCCCGGCATACCCAAGCATACCGGACAGACAAAGGTGTTAGCTTGAGCATCGGAATAGCCGGCGCTACAGCGGCAGAACATCTTGCTCCTGGTAAGCAGCTGGACATGCACCTCCAGCCCAATGATGGTCTCAAAGTTCATAGTTCTTACTAAGGTGACACCCCATTTTAGAGAACAGGCAGGTACCTTTTCAGTTCATACTCGGTTACCTGGATGCGATACTGCTCCCACTCAATCTTTTTGTTCCTAATAAAGCTGTCAAAGACATGATCGCCGAGAGCCTTTCTTACCAGCTCACTCTTTTCGGTCATGGCTATCGCATCAGACAAGTTCATCGGCAAGGTACCAATGCCTCTCTGCTCTCTCTCATCAACGCTCATTTCAAAGACATTTTTTCCAGAGGGGTCAACCAATTGATATTCCCGCTCGATGCCCTCCAAACCAGCGGCTAACATTACGCTGAAAGCGAGGTAAGGGTTACAGGCCGGGTCAGGGACTCTGAACTCAACTCTGGTAGCTGTTTCCTTCCCCAACTGATAATCAGGCACCCTGACCATATCAGAGCGATTCCGCCTCGCCCAGGAAATATATACCGGCGCTTCATAGCCAGCGACCAGGCGCTTATAGGAATTAAGCCACTGGCTGACCACAGAGGTAATCTCAGGAGCATGCTTTAAGAGACCGGCAATGTAACGTCGGGCCACCTTTGAGAGATAGTCCTCATCATTTTCATCAAAGAAGGCATTATTAGCACCGGCAAACAATGACAGGTGCACGTGCATACCGCTGCCGTTAACAGTAAAGATAGGCTTGGGCATGAAAGTGGCATAGACACCATGCTTCTGCGCAACCTCTTTGATCACCAGGCGGCAGGTCATAACGTTATCCGCCATAGTCAGGGCATCACAATACGATAAGTCAATTTCATGCTGGCTGGTAGCCACTTCATGGTGGCTGGTCTG
>CAZYRA010000095.1:0-3908 GCA_964649385.1 uncultured Dehalococcoidales bacterium
GGGGCGGATGTGGCCGTCTGTGATTACGTTGCCGCTGATGAGCTAGATGATACCGCGGAGGAAATTAGAAAACTCGGACGGCGTTCACTAGCCGTTCAGGTCAATGTTTCCGATAAAGCCTCTGTTACCAACCTGGTCGAGAAGGTGGAGGCTGAACTGGGTCCTGTTGACATCCTGGCTAACGCCGCCGCTGTGCTGCGGGTGAACCCATCAATTGACTTCTCTGAAGAAGACTGGGACATCGTCATTGATACTGACCTTAAAGGGACCTTCTTGATGAACCAGGCGGTAGCCAGGGGAATGATTAAACGGAAGAAGGGCAGCATTATCAACATAGCTTCTACCGATGCCTTTAACCCGCTTCCGAACCAGGCGGCCTACAATTGTGCTAAGATTGGGGTGCGTCACCTGACCAACACTCTGGCTTTTGAGTGGGGTCGCTATAATGTTAAGGTAAATGCGATTGCCCCCGGTTGTGTACACACAGATATGATGGCGTCCTATGGTATTGATGATGCGGTGACAGCGGCTGAGATAGCGCTGGGTCGTATGGGGGAGCCGATTGACATCGCCAATACGGCCCTGTTCCTTGCTTCCGACCGCGCCAGCTGGGTTTCCGGGGTTACCTGGCGTGTCGATGGTGGCACCAATATGGGGCCGTTGTCGATGTGGCCGGAAGACCAGGTTTAGCAGATTAGTGATGATAATTAAAGAAGGAGGTAATTGGTAATGGCAAAGACCATGCAGCGTTTCGGGGATGGTTATCTTCGTGAGATGACCGAGACCGAACTCCAGAAGGATATCGAAGATGGTATCCAGGATGCCGCCGAAAGGTGTGGGGGTTCACCCCTCTCGGGCGATGAGACAAAGCACCTCTTCGATATTTACGCTTCTCCCCAACGGTTCGTTAGTGTCGAGCCGGGCAATGAAATTCTGCTCACCCATGATGGCGGTACCATCAAGCTCAATGTAGGAGTTTCGGGGGGAGCCGGACTTGGACTGGACATTGGCCGGAGGCTCTGTACCGAGATTTACGAGAGGATGCTGGGCTCCGATACCATGGACTTCGGTCACGTTGACTACAGTTTTAAGCCGGTGAAAAACATCCTGGCTGATGAGCAGCAGGAGATGGAGCAGACAGTGCTGTCCACCATTATCCCGATCTATTACGGGGCGATGCCCAATCTGGGCTCCTATACCCAACCTGATGGGCCTTTCCCTAACCCGACGATGTTACTCACGGAGGGAAAGATAGCAGAGGCCAGGGAGGCCAGTGAGGAGATGATAGAGGTGGCGACCAGGGATATGGTCTACATCGCCAGCGGCATGTATGAAGCGGGTGCTGATGGTGTTAATTTCGATACCACAGGGGCATTTGGTGATGTAGACTTTCTGGCCACACTACGGGCTTGTGAGATACTAAAGAAAAAGTACCCCAACATATTCATCGAGATGGGAATGGCGGGGGAGTTTGTCTTGGGTATACACGGAGCGCTGGAATATGATGGGGTACGCCTGGCTGGCCTATGGCCGCATCAGCAGGTCAAAATAGCGGCCAAGGCCGGGGTTACCGTATTCGGACCAGCAATAAATACCAACACCAAGCGCTCCTGTGCCTGGAACGTAGCCCGTCTAGTTACGATGCTAAAGCCCTGTATGGAGGCTGCCGAAATACCTGTACATCCCAATATGGGAATGGGAGTCGGTGGTAGTCCGTTGACCGATATTATCGCCTCAGATGCGGTATCGCGGGGCTCGACAGCGGTTGCGGAGATAGCCAAGGTCGATGGGTTGTAGGTAGGTGTAGGCGATATGTTGGGTATGTGCATTACTCACTCTATCGCCTCGGGCATGGGTGGAGTACGTACCGCCGGAGACCTGGTGGCACGTATCCAGATGGCTCGTGGCATGAAGACCAAAGATGCGAAGAAGTACGTAGCCGACAAATTGAAAATCTCTGTTCCTGAGCTGACCGACTCGACAGTAATGACTGTGGTAAGGGAAGAACTCGGGCTGGGTTGTGTTGCCCAGCTCCCCGGTCACCCTAAGGGAATGGAGGCTAAGTTCAATATCGCCAAGTTGTTGGATATCGAGATTAACTCGGTGAATAAATTCAAGCAGAAAACAGGGATGTTTACCCCCGCCAGTGCATAAATGAACTGAGCGAGGTAAAGAACCTGGGACGGAAGCAGCGAGAATCAAATGGCTACCAAGCGACTGGACTACTACCAGAGAAAGCACTTGGTAGTCATTTGTATTGCAATGGTACATAATAAACGGAGAATATAGAAAGGAGTACCAGAAGATGGAAAGAGTGGATGGTAAGGTTGCCCTGGTAACCGGTGGGGCCGCCGGACTCGGGGAAGCGGATGCCCGTTTGCTGGCTCAGGAAGGGGCTAAGGTTATCATTACGACCAGGAAGAAGGTGGAGGAAGGACAGGCGCTGGCTGAAGAGATACGAAAGGACGGTGGAGAGGCTACCTTCCTTCAGCTTGATGTGTCGAAAGAGGATGATTGGAAAAGGGTAATTACTGAGGTCATCAAGAAATACGGTAAGCTCAACATTATCGTCAATAATGCTGGTATTTCCGTAGTGAAGAATGTGGAAGAGACCTCCCTGGCTGACTGGAATGCGGTAATGGACATCAATTCAACCGGGGTCTTCCTGGGTACTAAATACGGAATTGAGACGATGAAAGACAGCAGTGAGCCGGGCTCGATAGTAAACATCTCGTCCGTTGAAGTCCATATCAACGAGCCGTTCTTCTTTGCCTATAATGCCGCTAAGGGTGCGGTGAGGAGCATTACTAAGACAGCGGCGATTCACTGCTGTGAGCACGGATATAACATCCGGGTTAATGCCGTCTACCCCGGCTATATCTACACCCCGATGCTCGACGGGGAGGCTAAAGACTACGGACTGACCAGCGAACAGTACCTGGCGCAGATAGCCGAGAAATACTGCCCCATCGGGCATGTCGGAGAGCCGATTGATATTGCCTACGCTGTCCTCTACCTCGCTTCCGATGAGTCCAAATTCGTTACCGGGGCAGATTTCTTCATCGACGGTGGTATTGCGGCGAAGTAACCGGTAACAACGGAAAACCAAGCGAGTTTAGTCCTCGCTTTTGGCAACATAGTTTCTCAAGGTGCCTATTGCTGCTATGCTTATCTCTACTACATCGCCGGGGCTCATTGGCCCAATGCCTCTGGGAGTACCGGTAGCGATAACATCACCGGGTAGCAGTGTCATTATACTGGATATAAAGCTTACCAGCTCTGGAACGGGGAAAATCAGGTCGCTGGTACTGCCTCTTTGCTTTAGTTCTCCATTAAGGTAGGTCTCGATGTTGAGGTTTCCAGGGTCAAGCTCAGTCTCAATGCAGGGACCAATAGCAGCAAAGGTATCAAAACCCTTGGCCCTGGTCCATTGTCCGTCCTGTTTTTGAAGGTCGCGCGCGGTAACATCGTTAAAACAGGTGTAGCCTAATACGTAATCCAGAGCTTCTTCCACCGCTACCTGATGGGCAGAGGTCTTCATTACTACACCCAGTTCCCCTTCGTAATCGACTCTCTGTGAAGAGCAGGGATAGAGGATCTTATCCTCGGGACCGATCACTGATGTGGACGGCTTCATGAAGAGCAGCGGGTTAGCGGGGATAGGCATTTCCAACTCTTGGGCGTGGCTGTAGTAGTTGAGTCCTACCGCTACTACCTTGGATGGTGAACAGGGGGCCATCATTCTGATATCATTGAGGTTGTAGCAGCGGTTAGTCAACACGAGTCCATCATAGGGAGTACCGGCGGCAGCCTGAATAACCTCCTCGTTTAGTATCCCGTACTCAGCCTTCTTGCCAGTCGTGAAATGGATGATTTTCATTCTAACTTTGAGTTTAACAGCCTCCCTT
>CAZYRA010000096.1:0-3840 GCA_964649385.1 uncultured Dehalococcoidales bacterium
CCTATATGGTCATTGTTGAGATTCTTCCCATCATCTGTGCCGAAGGCTATCAAAAAGTCCATACTCTACCTCGTTTTAACAATAATTTTTCTCAGCCGTCTCTCTAGCCACCACGCTCCTACGGGTACTCTACATTATCGCTATCTGGATTGCCTCCATTGGACAAGCTCGCACGCAATCGCCACAGCCCTGACAAAGAGAGGAGTATGTCATTGGTATCTCGTACGGAGCTTCTTGCTTTAGCAACTTATGGGAGCATGCTAGTACAGCAGCACAGGACCCGCTATCACACTCCTCAGGGAGACACCTATAAGGGTCTACCAAAACCACCTTCCCCGGCATCATCTTTCCCTCTGCGTCTCCTTTGCCTTCTCCAGTTCCTTGAGTTGTTGCCACATGCCCGGTGGCACAGAGCGAGCCGGCCACCGGGCTTTCAAATCAGCTATCTTTCTCTCAATCTTTGTTACTTTATCCTCTCGCCATCTTCACCCCGCACTTGGGGCAACTTAAGTCGTAGCAGGGTGTTCCTACTTGATGAGGCAATCGCGCCCCGCAACCGGGGCAGATACAATCGCCATCAGGGCCAGCCCCGGAACGGTTACCTCCCATCCTGCCACCACCGCCCCCCCCTCTACCGATACCTCTCCCACTGCCTGGGCCACCACCTCCTGGTGGGCCAGTGCGGTCTCCTCTTGGCATGACCAAACCTCCAAATAAGCAATCGATTTTTCTATTTTGGTTTCTTTTCCAGTTCCTTAATTTGGCGCTGGATTTCATCTAGCTGCTGTGCCAGTGTCTGCGACTGTGTTTTGAGCATTTCGAGCTCCTGCTCCCTGCTCATTTGAGGAGCAAAGGGCATAGCACCGGGAGCAACCTGCCCTGCTCCATAGTAGGGATAACCGTATCCTAATCTTGGGGGAGCTCCATATGAGCGAGCAGCTGCTCCTATTCCCCCGGGATTACAGAAACCCCTACCACCTCCTGTCATTGGTCCCATGCCACGAGGACCAGTACCATTAAATCCTGGCATAATTTACCTCCTTTAATAAGTTATTTTCTATTTCTCACTATCCATGTCGCGTATCCTTGTCTCAATCTGCTCCAGTTGTTCGCCGATCACTTCAGCCTGGTTTCTCAGGTAATCAAGCTCTTGTTCCGGGGTTAAGTGCGAGGCGGAAGGGGCGTTACCAAAAGCAGATGACGCTGTATATGGAGGATATGAACCCTGCCCGGCTCCAAATCCAGAGTTAACCGGGTAGCCAGCCTGCTGGAAGGGCAATTGAGCAGGTGTACCGGGTGCACCATTGAGAAAATAGCCACACCTCGGTAATCCTCCCCTCCCTATACCCACGTAGGGCCAGGGGGGAGAGCTGCCACGGAAGCCAAATCCCATACCTCCACCAAATCCACGCCCCATACCTCTACCTCCACCAAATCCATTAGCCATGTTTCACCTCCTTATAGGTTAATTATTATTCCTATTTAGCCTTATTCTTATTACCAAACAGCCGCTGCTGACAATCAGGGCAATAACCCGTTAGATGCACCTCGGCATCGGTTACCTTAAAACCTTCTTCTATACGGATTCTAGACTTGATACTCTCTGCTAGCGGGCACTTAAACTCAAGTACTCGGCCACAGCCCAAGCATACCAGGTGCTGATGTTTCGATTGAGGAGTGGTCTCATAATACCGCCGCCTACCATCAAACTGATGCTCTTCTACTACTCCCAAATCCTTGAATAGCTGCAAGTTACGGTACACAGTAGACAGGCTGATGCCAGGTAATTTATGACGAGCCCGCTCGTAGATTTCATCAGCATCAAGATGCCTATCAGCCCGCTGAATAATGTCTAGAATTAACTGGCGCTGCTCTGTACTGCGTCGGCTCAGCCGCTCTCCCATATTGCTTTGTGCTTTTTCTAATTGATTTGTCATTATAGTTAGTATTTGACCAGTTATTTTTTAGCCAGCGCCTCCGATTTCCATCTTAACAGCTGGGCTTCACTGGTTAAAAGAATGAGAGACTTACTCAAGCTCTCGAGAGCTGTCCTTTGAGTTTCCTCACGATTAGTTAAAGCTTCACTATCCAACAGGAAAGTGTTTCTCAACAACCCCTGAAAAGCATCGACTATACTACCAATGGCATCCTTCGAAAGGATCATTAGATCATTCCATGACGTATGTAAACCGGCGGCTCTTATTTTCTGGGCTACTGATTCAATATCTTCTTGTGTCATTGTGTTTCTCCTTAATTCTCAACTCTTTAGGGTAAGTTTCCTGATTCCCCTGATTTGCCGGTAAGTGGCGCCTTGACTGACGCACCTTAAGGCCAGTTCAGGGTCAACCACTTTCGTCCCCGATATAGCGCTCACACCGTAATCAAATAGCAACGGCGATAGCGGCGCGGTATCCCCCAGTATCACCACATAGGCTTGGGGACGGCACATCTCGAGCAGGCTCTCAATGGTGTGATTGGTGAAGGCTGTCCCGGTAATGCCAACTACGTCAGACTGCGGAATGAAATTTTTGGCTTCAGCCTCGCCATAGTCGTCTTTCTGGGGATTCTTCTCGATTACCCAAAGGGTGCTTGCTATCTCTCGGAGTTTAGGAGTAAACGGGAAGTGACCCACGATTGCAATCTTCTTACCAGAACCTTTTTCGGCGATGAGATCGCCCGCATTAAGGTCCTCGCAGCGTGACTTGTCAATATCAAGAAGCGAATTGATAGTGGCCATGCCGATTGCTGCCTCAAGCAATTTCTCGGAATAGGCCATTTTAATGAGATCCGAAATACCTTTGTTAAGTAAAAATCCGGGTTCTTCTACCCATGGGCTCTCCTGCCGAATGACATCTCTTGGAAGAGTAGCCGCTAGGCCGCAGTTATGGGTCAGAACTGCGGTATGAAAGATCCCTTGTCTAATGTCTCTCAATTCGGTTTCTGTATTCAGCACTGAAATTAAATCGTCAAGGATTTTCATCGTTACTCCAGATATCTCCTACTCTTCATCAGTCATGTCTTCCTCTACGGCGTCTGCGGTAGGCTCCCCATCCCAATTTTGAGACTTGAGATGTTACAATGCTTGATGTATTACATGTGGGGCATAAATTAGGGATTTTATTAGCCATAGTGTCGGGCGGTAAATCCCATTCGTGCCCATTAATACACCTGAAGCGACGCATGGCTATTTCAAAATTGCCTCCTTCAATCCTTATCGCCTTGCCATTTAGCAGGGCATCGGAAATCTTCTGCCGGGCTGAGGCAAGGACCCTCTGGAAAGTAGGGCGTGACACGTTCATCTTGGTTGCGCTTGCTTCCTGGTCTAGACCCTCAAAGTCCTTCAGACGCACCGCTTCTGCTTCTTCCATGGATATGCATACTTCTTCCATAACCCTCAAAGGTATGCCAGTCGGCTTAAAGTAAGTGACATCCGGTATGAAACCGATTCTACGGGGTTTCGGTGTTCTGGTCATGAATCCCATCACCTATTTAATGTATTTATTGAGCATATGCCCATTAAGAATGATAACACGAGATCCCTAATTAGTCAATACATGCTTACATAAAGAAGGCGGATATTGGTTTTAACCAGGGGAATTTTGCTCTCAGATTATTCTAGGCATTATCCCGCGGTGCAGCTTCATGGCTACGATGAAAAAGATGGCAGTGAAACCGACGAGCGCCAAGAAATCAACGACTAAAGGGCGATGCCCCTGACTCTGTATTAGGCTGCGGGCAATATCTATGTATGCTTTAAGATTTTAGTTCGGTTATTCAATATCCCACTCCGATTTCTTTAGTAAAAAGTTCTGGCATCATTGTACTCTTGCCCTCTTTTTC
>CAZYRA010000097.1:0-3770 GCA_964649385.1 uncultured Dehalococcoidales bacterium
ATGGACACGCACCAAGCAGAGAGCCAAGGAGGCAGCGGAGGGTGTCGCCGAAGAACTGCTCGCCCTCTACTCTGCCCGGGGGGTCGTAGCCGGCTTTCCCTTTTCCCCCGATACGGTATGGCAGCAGGAGCTTGAAGCTTCATTTCCTTACCTTGAGACCCCGGACCAGATTCAAGTCCAGCAGCAGGTAAAAGAGGATATGGCAAAGCCTAAGCCCATGGATAGACTGATCTGCGGCGATGTGGGCTATGGCAAAACCGAGATAGCTATCCGAGCCGCCTTCAAGGCGATAGTGGACGGCAAGCAGGTGGCGGTACTGGTACCAACCACCGTACTCGCTCAGCAGCACTTCTCCACCTTCAGCCAGAGGCTGAGCGCTTTCCCGGCAAGAATCGCGGTCTTAAGCCGGTTTAAGACCTCAAAAGAACAGCGCACCATTCTTGACGGACTGGCTAAAGGCGATGTGGACATCTGCATCGGCACCCACCGGCTACTGCAGAAGGACATTGCCTTCAAAGACCTGGGGCTTCTAATTATTGATGAAGAGCAGCGCTTCGGCGTTACCCATAAGGAATACCTCAAGCAGATGCGTCAGGAGGTGGACGTGCTTACCTTAAGCGCCACCCCCATCCCCCGCACCCTCCATATGTCCCTGGTCGGGGTAAGGGATATGAGCACTATCGAGACCCCACCCGAAGACCGCCTGCCCATCAAGACCTTTGTTGCCGAATATGACGACAGCCTCATAAGGGAGGCTGTCTTGATGGAGCTGGAGCGAAACGGACAGGTCTTCTTCGTTCACAACCGGGTCCAGAGCATCGCCCTGGTCGCCGACCGGCTCAAGCACCTGGTACCCGAAGCCCGCACCGCCATCGCTCATGGCCAGATGTCCGAGGCTGAACTGGAAGCAGTGATGAGTGACTTTGCCCAGAGTAAGATAGACATTCTGGTCTGCACCACCATCATTGAATCCGGGCTGGATATGCCCAACGTCAATACCCTGATAGTCAATAAAGCAGACAAGTTCGGCTTGACCCAGCTTTATCAGTTGCGCGGGCGGATAGGCCGCGGCGCTAACCTCGCCCACGCCTACTTTCTGTATGACCGGGGAAAGCACCTGACCCACACCGCCGAGAGGCGCCTGAGGACCATCTTCGAGGCTACCGAGCTTGGCGCCGGTTTTAACATTGCCATTAAAGACCTCGAGATTAGAGGGGCCGGAAACCTCTTAGGGGTAAAGCAGAGCGGGCAGATAAGCGCTGTCGGCTTTAACCTCTACTGCCGTCTGCTGTCTGAAGCGGTGGAGAGAGAGAAGACCAAACAGTCCGGTGCTGATGACAAGCCAGCCCCACCATCACTCCCACCGCCGAATATAGACCTGCCCCTCACCACCTATATCCCGGAAGGGTACGTTGCCGACCTGAGTACCAGGCTTTCTCTCTACCAGCGGCTGGCAGATGTCGAGTCGGTTGAAGAGATAGAGGGTTTAGCCAATGAGTTCAGCGACAGGTTCGGCATGCTACCCAAAGAGGTCAAAAACCTGCTCTATGCGGTCAGGGTCAAGGCCCTGGCGGCCAGGGCGGGTATCGAGTCTATCGCCAGCGAACACGGACAGATTACCCTGAGGCTCTTTTCCGGTATGCACTTTAACAAACAGGAGCTCGCCCCACTGGCAAGGGACGGCATAAAGATAAGGCTGACCCAGGTTAGACTGAACCATAAACTACTGGGTAGGCAGTGGCAAAAGGTGCTGGAGGAGGTGTTGGGAAGGGTAGTGGCGTGAACCCCGTTAAACTGGATCGAATCAGGCCACCAATAGTCCACACTGATGTGTTATCCTAGCATATTATCTCGTGGGCTACGGTACCTTAACCCCTGATTTCACAATCTAAACATTTTCTAAACATTTGTGTATGAAGCCGCGATTCTCTTGACAAGAATGGGGGGAAGGATTACATATTAGGGCGGGTTAATAATATCATGGCATGACTTCACTATTTGGGCATTATGGATTTGAAAGAATACCTTATTTAGTAGGTGAGGGCTATGGCAGTAAAGAATAGAAGAATGGGCATTGATATTATAGGTGACGCTCCCTGGGGCACACACTTATGCCAGTTCTATCAAACAAAGGAAGATTTGCTTGATATACTTGTGCCCTATTTCAAGGCAGGATTGGAGAATAACGAGTTCTGTATGTGGATTACCTCAGAGCCTCTAGGAGTTAAGGAAACGAAGGCATCATTGATTAAGGCAGTAGGGAATCTCGACAAGTATACTAAGAAAGGTCAGATAGAAATTCTTGACTACACTGAGTGGTACCTCAAGTCGGGTGAATTCAATGCCAATGAAACCCTGCAGGGATGGGTTGAAAAAGAGAGGATGGCTCTGGAAAAGGGATTTGATGGGCTTCGCCTCAGCGGCAACACTTTTTGGCTTGAGAAGGTGGGGTGGGATGATTTCACTAAATACGAAGAGGTCATCAATAGTATTATTGGCAACCACAAGATGATGGCTATTTGTACTTATTCACTGGACAGATGTGGAATATCTGAAATCTTGGATGTTTTCAAGAATCATCAGTTCGCTCTCATCAGACGAGCTGGCAAGTGGGAGATTATTGAAAGTTCAGAGCGGAAGATGGCTGAGGAAGCACTGAAAAAAAGTGAGGGAAGATATGGTTCACTCATCAATGATGTAGTAGATAACTCTGCGGTTGGCATTTTTATCCTGGATGCAGATTTCAGGGTTGCATGGATAAACCGGGCTATAGAAACGTATTTCGGTTTAGCCAGAGAGGAGGTTGTTGGTAGAGATAAGCGACAGCTAATCAGAGAAGGGATTAAACATGTATTTGAAGACCCGGATGGTTTCAGCGATAGAGTTCTAGCTACCTATGACAATAACACATATATCGAGAATTTCGAGTGCCACGTGCTCCCCAGCGGCAAGCGTAAAGAACGCTGGCTGGAACACTGGAGCCAGCCTATCTATTCGGGGTTTTATGTTGGCGGACGTACAGAGTACTACACCAACATCACCGAGCGCAAGCAGGCGGAGGAAGAAATAGCTAGTCTGGCAAAGTTCCCGAGTGAAAACCGTAATCCTGTACTATGTGTGTCGAAAGATGGCACTATCCTCTATGCCAACGAAGCCAGTATGACCCTGTTGAAAGAGTGGGGTTGCCAGGTTGGGAAACAATTACCCAAATATTGGCAAGAATTCACCTTGGGTACTCTACATTCCGGCTCAAGCAATAGTGCTGATGTGAAAGTTGGGCAACGGACACTGACTTTGACATTTGCTCCTATAGTTGATGCGGGCTACATTAACATATATGGACTCGACATCACAGAACGGAAGCAGGCGGAGGAGAAGATTCGGCACTTAAACCTGGTACTCCGTACCATCCGTAACGTCAACCAGCTTATTACCGAAGAGAGGGACCGCAAGAAGCTGCTCAAGGGTACCTGCAAGAGCCTCACTAAGACCCGCGGTTATTACAACGCCTGGATTGCCTTGCTGGATGAGTCCGGCAAGCTCGTAGTACATGCCGAGTCCAGGCTGGGCAAAGATTTCCTGCCTATGGTCGAGCGCCTGAAGCAGGGCTGGCTACCCGCCTGCGGGCAGACTGCGTTAAAACAACCGGAGGCCGTAGTAACTGAAGACCCGGTCTCAATCTGCACTGACTGCCCGCTGTCCGTTAACTATACTGGGCGGAGAGGGATGACTGTCCGACTGGAGCATGACGGAAAGGTCTACGGGCTTCT
>CAZYRA010000098.1:0-3746 GCA_964649385.1 uncultured Dehalococcoidales bacterium
CATTGCAGATGTAATTCACAAGGCATTCGTCTCTGTAGATGAAGCTGGTACAGAAGCAGCAGCAGCCACCGCCGTGGTAATGGAGTTAACAGCGCTTCCAGATATGCCCATCGATGTCAACGTTAACCACCCCTTTATCTTCTTGATTCACGATATCGAGACTGGAGCAATACTGTTTGTTGGGCGTGTGGTAAACCCGAGTGCCTAACCCATCCAGATAACCCACACCATACCCCTCCGGATGGATCTTTCTCAATCTGGTCGGGTACCTTCGTAATGTTGCACTCCGAGCTCTGCTCTCCTCGATAAGACAAAACTGAATGGCAGGCTATCCCTTTATGATTATGAGCCCACTGATGAAGGTTCGGAACAATTCGCAAAGCTAAAGAATGATGATTTCTAGAGTCATCATTGGAAGCATCAATAAATGGCTTCTCGTGCAACGGGTCTGAATCATAGTATCTAGGTTGTGCTATACTATGGGCAATGTTATTCAACTTAGAAAAGGAGGTGCTAAGTGCCAAATATTGCCGTTATGACAGATACTGTGAGTTACATGCCGGAAGAAATCGCCAGTAAATACAACATCATACAAGCACCCGTACATATCCTCATGGACGGTGAGTCGTACCCTGAAAATGAGATGGACCTGACACAATTCTATGCGAAAATGCCGAAATGGAAGGAAGAAAACAACCTGCCTACGACTTCGTCTCCTTCCCCCGACGATTTTGTGGATGCATATCGCAAACTGAGCAAGGACCATGGATCTATCATATATGTTGGCTATAGTGAACATCTAGGTATGGCTGTACAGTCAGCTTTGCTTGCAAAGGATTTGGTCAAAGATGAATTAACTAAGACTAAGATAGAAGTACTTGACTCAAAGAGTTGGGGCGGAGCCCAAATGATGATAACACTAGAACTTATAAAAGCAGCTGATGCCGGCAGTAACCTCAAGGATTTGTTAAAGTTAGCCAATGATATGATAACAAAGGTAAATCTCATTATCTTATCGGATGACCTGTATTATTTGGCAAAGGGTGGAAGGATACATAAAGCACGGCCATGGGCAAATTCCAAAGTCAGCAATACAGCAATATTGAAGCTCGATGCTTCCACTGAAGGAAAGCATAGCCCTATCGCAAGGTGCAGGACCAAAGGTGAAACACTTGACACACTGTTTAATTTAGTACGGAGCAAACACGCTGATAGTAGATTACACGTTACCATTAATCATGCTGATGCTTTGGCCGAAGCTGAGCAGCTTAAGGAAGAGACCTTATCACAATTCCAGTGTGAAGAGGTATTTATAAGTAATATCGGTCCCCTGGTCACGATTCATACAGGGCTGGGAACCCGTGTTTTAAGTTGGTGGGCAGAATAGAATCCTATCTGGAATACGAAGGCTCTACCTAGAGAGCCAAGCGCACACTCGTATGCATAAACCGATTCTACAGCGATTGACAAACGGATAGGTCACACGGATTTAGACTGTCGGAGTGAGGGGGAAGCGTTGGCGGATAATCCCTACAAGCTTTTAGTCATAGATATCGACGGCACCCTGGTCGGTAAGGACGGCACTATCTCACCTGAGAACAGGGAAGCCCTAGCCAAGGTGAGAGAGATGGGGATAAGGGTTTCCCTGTCCACCGGGCGAGCCATTCGAGCCTGCCTGAGCATCATCAGTCAACTGGCGTTTGACGGCTACCACATCTTCTTCGATGGCGCACTGGTGAGCACCCCCGATCACGATAAGGAGGTCTATGCTCAACCGCTCGACCGGGAAATGGTGAAGCAGGCAGTCGAGTTCGCCCACGCAAATGATATCAACATCGACCTGTACTCAGCGAGCCACTACTTTGTCGAACGGGAAACCTGGTCATCCAATATTCACAGCAAGTTCTTCGGCATTGAGCCGACGATGACCGACTTCACCAACCTCTGGGAGCAGGAGAGAATCATCAAGGGGGGAATGGTAGCTACCACTCCCCAGGAAGCAGCTAAAGCACGAGCCATCCGTGACAGGTTCAACTCCAGCCTCCACTTCTCTTGGGTAACAACACCGAGCTACCCCGGAGTCGATTTCGTCAATATAGTCGCCCCCGGGGTATCAAAAGGGAAAGCCCTGGAAGTGCTATCTGCACATCTGGGGATAGACTTAAGCGAGATAATCGCTATCGGGGACGGCGAGAATGACATCCCCCTCCTCACCTCAGCCGGTCTGGGCATCGCAATGGGTAACGCCTCCACCGAGGTCAAGGCAATCGCCGATGAGATAACCCTTGACATCAAGCACAACGGCCTGGCGGCAGCGGTGGAAAAATTCCTGCTGTAGGACCCGACCCTGCAGGCTAGCCTCTAACCAGGAACGGACTGACAAAAACCCCTGATGCTGTTGATAAGCAGCCTATACTGCACCCCATAACTCTCCCTGTCCAGACCATCCAGGTAATCAAGGCTGTTATCCTTTCCCCGGAGTATGGGCAGGATATCCTCTGGGCTCCTCCCTGCCCTGGCTTCTACACTAATAATCCTGTCCCACTCAAGAATCTGCTTGCGGATAAAGGTGAGCCTCTCCAATGCGTTATCGTAGCACCCGAAGTGACCGTAGCATATCCGCCGCGGTTTGAGCGCCATCAGCTTATCTATTGAGAATAGAGCCTCTGCCAGCCTAAAGGGGGGCGGCGTCGCCGGCCTGATACCCCCATCAAGGCAAACCCCAGCCGCTTCACCGGCAATAAGTACGCCGCCTGCTCTATCGTAGAGGCTCAGGTGGTGAGGGGCATGCCCCGGGGTGAAGTATAATTCCAGCACCAGGCCGTGACCCAGGTCGAGCTCCATCCCATCCTCGGCATCCATAACCTTCTCCTCGGGTACCGGTTCAATCCGGCCGTACTCAGCAGCCAGACTCCCCAGGGTTTCACGGCTGGCCCTCCAGAGCATCTCGGGATCAATCAGGTGGGAACGGGCACGGGGGTGAGCGATAACCCTGGCCCGGCGCAGCTCCTTAAGCAGTGTCCCTATACCGCCAGCGTGATCGATATGGATATGCGTCAGTACCACATAATCAACGGCGTCACGATTTATGCCGAGCTCAGCCAGCAAGGTAAGCAGGTTGGGTATCGCCACCCTGGGGCCGACATCAACAATGACATTTCTTGCCCCGCAGAACAGGTAAGCCCCGATGAACTTCTCGTGCCCGGCTACCGGCGGCTGGAGGTCCAGAAGCCTCAGGGCTGGTGTGATGGTATGCACCACATCTGCAACCATTCCTTTTTTCCGGCATTTCACCCTTTTCTCACCCTCAGGACTGCTTACTTACCTTGAGTCCCTTGCCGCAACTGAACGCTTTGGCAATGACTTCTCCCAAAACCCGATATTGACTGGCCGGAGACGTAATATAGGTTAGAGGCTTAATCTTTCCAATATCCGGCTTTTCCTCGGTAAGGCAGTCCTCCGAGATATGGGTTTCCTCAATCCGGCCGACAAAGAGCGAGTGGCTTCCCAGATCCAGGGTATGTACCACCCGGCACTCCAGGTTAACCGGACACTGTTCGATAAGTGGGACGTTACCCAGTTTGCCGTAGAAGACATCAAAATTACAGGTGGCTATCTTATCAACCCTGGCACCGGAGACCAAACCGCAGTAGTCCGCCTCCCTCACCAAGTCAGCCGAGGGAATATTTACAGAAAAGGCCCCGTTTTGCTTGATGCCATCGTGCGTGTAGCGCTGATGCCGTACG
>CAZYRA010000099.1:0-2070 GCA_964649385.1 uncultured Dehalococcoidales bacterium
GCCTAGTACCGTACCGGGGACAGGGCGTCTGATTCATTATGTAAAGTGCTAACAAAGCTAGCCTTACCACCTGGTGATAAGTCTACCCTTACTGTCTCTCATATGTCCGGTAACAGCGAAAACAAAGTCAACAAAGGCCCAAGCACCAACCACAATGAAGGTAACGATAGCCGAGATAGGCATCATATCGAAGTCAATAAAATAGGCGCTAAGGTCTATGCGATAAGACATAACACTGAAGTAGATTCCGAATATCGAACACCCGGCAATGCCCAATGCAAGCATTACAATCGCAGTCTTGGTCCTATCAAGGTACATCCGGTGAATCCCAAAGACACCAAGAAAAGCGGCGAGTAAGGTCGTGGTTAGCCTTGATTTGGCAGAAACTTCTTCCATCATTTCCTGTGGCCTAACTACATCTCATTCCCCGGTCCAGTTCTAAGGAGGCGCATTCCAAATAGAATAACAAGCCCCGCGATATTGAAAATAGCAAACACTACGGTAGCAACTCTACCCCAATCGAAAACAAACTCATTTATCAGAAGACCGGCGGTACCTATTATCAGCAGGATAAAGGCACTCCGTTTAGCAAATTTCCTCTTGGACATACCCTTACCCCTCCTATCACTAGAAGCATTTGTTTACTGGCAATTCAGTTAATTAGCCTATAGCTCTCAATCATTACTGGATTGAATAATAAAGGCGCCTGATGCTAAACCAGACGCCCTTCATATAAATCTATCTATTAGAATTTATCACCATTGAACAAACATCGGCATTACGACATGAATGTAGTTGTCCACGCCCACCGGGCGTATCACGCCGGGGCTGGACGGATTGGTAACCTCCAAAGCCACCTGCGCCTCACGAAGTATGCCAAGCACATCGGAGAGATATTTCCCATTAAAGGCAATCTTTGCCTCTTCACCATCAACAACGGCATCAATCTCACCGACATCGTCACCCACCTCCTCCGAGCGGGCGGTAATAGTCATCTTACCTGGAGCCAGGTCCCCACTGCCAGGGCTTACCAACAAACGGATGATACCACTACCGTCACGAGCGAAGATAGAGGCTGTCTTAGTCGCTCTTAAGAAAGCCGCCGCGTCAACCACCGACCGGGTACTGTAGCTCTGGGGAATGAGCTGAGCATAGTTGGGGAAAGCCCCCTGGACCATCTGGGATACCAGCTCGATGTTTTTCAGACGGAACAGCGCCTGGCTCTTATTCGGGTCCACCGTTATCTCAACAGCTTCCTCCTGGTCAGCCATAAGCCGGTTCAGCTCAGCGAGGGTCCGTGCCGGAATAATAACCCTGGCCTTTTCGCTGACCGGGAGGGCGAGGGGAAGCTTATGTACCGCCAACCGAAATCCGTCAGCCGCCGCCAGAGTCAGTAAATCACCATCAAAATCAGCATCGACGCCGGTAAGCACCGGTCGAGACTCTTCCGTAGCCGCAGCAAAGACAACCTGGGTAATCCCCCGCTGCAGGGCCTCCACCTCAACCTTAGTGACAACAACCGCCTCCACCTTAGGTATAGGTGGAAAATCTGCCGCATCAACACCACTGATGCGCGCCTCAAAGCGGGCACACTTTAACTCCAGGGTCTTGGTGCGCGGAGAAAGGCTGATCTCAATCTTTTCATTGGGAAGAGAAGCAACAAACTCGGTGAGCAGTCGCGCCGGAACGGTAATCTCCCCTTCTTCCTCTATCTTGGCACCAATCCAGCAGGAAGTGGCCATCTCTAGATTGGTCGCCGTAAGCTTCAGCCGGGACTTGTCAGTAGCCAGAAGGACATTGCTGGTTATCGGCAGGGTTGCTCGCACCGCTACCGCCCTGCCTACTACATTCAATCCTCGACTCAAATTCTCCTGAAGACATGTCAACCTCATAATACACCCCCAAACGTATACTCCTGTAGCGAAGTAGTATACACCAATCTGGGCTGATAGACAAGTCTTCCATACTTTCTTGGTGTCCCTACACTCTTTAAGAACCCTGGAGAATCGAAGAATTTTCTGGCGACTCGCTTATCCCCTTCCCCTTGGTAAGGGAAAAAGTTTTGCTAGA
>CAZYRA010000099.1:2170-3688 GCA_964649385.1 uncultured Dehalococcoidales bacterium
CACGGGCAATCGCCTCAAGTTCACAGGACATCTCGCCCTCACCCATCGCTAGGCATGGGTAACATACTGAATGATAGTCCCGTGTTCACCCTCCAGGTCCTCGTTCAGCAAAGCAATAACCTTAACCTTAGCCATTAACCCATCCGTATTTGAGCTATTCCGGCTAAAGCCTAGACCTCTAGACAGTTTTCCCAAACCCCGTGGATATTACAGTAGGCAATGGCGCAGAAGGCCTTGAAATCCGCCAGTGGCAACTGAAACCGGACGTTGGGACTGGTATAACCGGGGGCAAAGGTGGAACATCCCAGGTCAATAACTTGGCCGTTCTGCTTCACCCCGAAGACATCGAGCCAGGCAATATGATGCTCAACCGTATTGGGGTGAGCCATCTCCTTGCCAACAATAACATGGACAATGTCGGTCCCGGCCTCACCCTTACCTCTACCGATCTCAATAAAAGGAACATGCTTTTCCTTTCCTTCACCCTCCCGACCTTTTAGAATATCAGCAAACTCCATTTTGCAGAACCTCCTTCGACAGAATACTATCAGGCGAATCCACCACCCCCACCGAGTAGACCCCAGGTTTTATCTCTCTCGGTCTCATTTCGCCTCTCCTCTATTTAATCAAGGGTCACTTTTTCTCCCTCAAGCTTCTTTATCTCGGTGATATCCTGGTCAATCCCCAGTGTGCCAAGATATCCACCATCCTTATCCCGCACGGCAAAATACCTGATATGTATCTTCCGCCCTTCGATGTCTTTCCAAAACTCTACCAGGTCCCGTTGGCCACTCCGGAAGTCAGACAGTATCTGATTCAACTTATCAAGGGCATGGTCAGGATGGCACTGCTGGGTCAGTTTGCCCAGCGACGAGAGGGGCCGCTCGAAGATTCTCTTATCGTTCTTGTTCCAGAGCCTAACGATGTCATTCTCATCAACAAAGGTTATATCCACCGGCACCGCTTCCAGTATAGCCGAGAGTTGCTCTTTGCTCAGGCCCTCAATCATAACTGCTTACCTCAGTCTTCTATTTTCTCAAAATCGCTCTTACCCGCCCCGCAGACGGGACATACCCAGTCGTCAGGGATCTCCTCAAACGGTGTCCCCGGCGCAATATCCCCCTCCGGGTCACCCAGCACCGGGTCATAAATGTAACCGCAGACAGTACACTCGTACTTCTCCATTTTAAGTACTACCTCCTTTTCTCTTCAATATAGCTGGGAGCAGTCCTAGGCGTGGTGCCCCGCTTGACCTGGTGATAATAATCGTAGGTCATACAGACCTCATCGCTAATGACATCAGCATCGACAAGACTACCGATAAAAATGGTATGGCTACCCAAATCTACTTCTTTAATCACCTCAGCCTCGAGATAGGCAACAGCATTTTCGGTAACTAGCGGAGCACCGGTCTTACCTATCCTGTAATCAACACCCTCAAGCTTATTAATGTCCCGACCCGACTTAAAGCCAAAGTGGCCGACGAAAGAGACGGGCGTATCCTGACAGAGGACAGCG
>CAZYRA010000100.1:0-3686 GCA_964649385.1 uncultured Dehalococcoidales bacterium
GGCATGGCGGGCGATACCCTCCACCCTGCTGGCTGAATCAACCAGATTACGGACTGCGGTATCCTCTTTGTAGGTATTACTTAGCTCGATGTTTTCCTCCATGGCTCGTGCCAGAGTCATACCCGGAGCAGGAGGCACCAGCCTGGCAACCCGGTCAACGTCACCATAGGACATGGCCAGTGCCCGTCCCACATCCCGGATGGCCGCCCTGGCACCCAGCGTGCCGAAGGTAATAATCTGGGCTACATGGTCTGTCCCGTATTTCTGTGATACATAAGCGATAACCTCGTCACGGCGGTCATCCTCAAAATCCAGGTCTATATCCGGCATCTCCTTACGCTCCACGTTAAGAAAGCGCTCGAAAACCAGCTTGTGCTCAATAGGGTCAATCCCGGTGATGCCCAGGCAGTAGAGGACGATGCTGGCTGCCGCACTACCTCTAACCCCAAACAGGATGCCCTGTTCTTTAACAAAGGTGATGATGTCCCAGACAACCAGAAAATAGCTGGCGAACTGGGTCTTTTTGATTACCTCCAGCTCATAGTCAAGCTGCTGCTTTACCTCCACGGTCGGCTCGGGGTAGCGCCCGGCGAAACCCTGGCAGCAGATATCAGCCAGGAACTGGTCAGGGGTCTTTCCCGGGGGCAGTTCTATCTCAGGAAGATGCAGGCGGCCGAACTCGAGCTCAAGGTTACACATCCGGGCAATGTTCTCGGTATTCTCCAGCGCCTCAGGGATGTCACGGTAAATCTCCGCCATCTCCTCGGGACTCTTTAAGTAGAAGAAATCACCCGCCATCTTCATTCTCTTTTCATCATAGATAGAGGTGTTCCTTCCGATGCACAGCAGAAGGTCATGGGCCTTCGCATCCTCCCGATTGATGTAATGGGTATCATTAGTAGCTACCAGCGGGATATCCAGCTCACGGCCCATTGCGATGAGGGCCTGGTTCACCCTCTCCAGCTCAGTAATAGGGTGTCTCTGTATTTCCAGGTAGAAGTCACCGAAGATCCGCTTGTACCACTGGGCGGCCTCGTTTGCTTTCTCAAGACAGCCTTGGCTAACCAGGCGGGGAATCTCACCACCAAGGCAGGCAGAGAGGGCGATCAATCCCTGGTGGTGCTGCTCAAGGAGTTTTTTATCCACCCTCGGTTTGTAATAGAAGCCCTCGAGGTGAGCCTTGGTAACGAGCTGCATCAGGTTCTGATATCCCGTCCCGTCCTTAGCCAGCAGGACCAGGTGATAGTAGTCCTTCCCCTGGGCACTGCGACTAGAGTGATCGCCGGGGGTTAGATAGACCTCACAGCCGATGATAGGCTTTATGCCGGCTTCTCTGGCGACGCGGTAAAACTCAATAACGCCGTACATAACCCCGTGGTCGGTTATTGCCAGGCTTCCCATCCCCAGCTCTTTGGTCCGCTGGACCAGCTGGGGAATACGGCACATACCGTCAAGCAGGCTGTATTCGGTATGAACATGGAGGTGAGTAAACATGAGCACCTTTCTAGCTGCGGTACCAGTTTTCTGGTGGAGCTTGTCTGCAATTATAGCACAGGGCTGGTTGCCGGAGTATTCTTTGTTTTTTACTCTTAACCGTGTAAAATCTAGGTATTGACGATTGGAGATAGGGTTTGAGGGTTCTTGGTAATATCGCTAAGTGGCTGTTTATCTTCAGCCTGCCCGCTCTGCTGATATCAGCGGCGATTAACTTTGAGTTCAACAGCCTCTGGCTCTATAGAAACGGCTTCGAGAAGTATAACATAAGCGAAGCCACCAGCCTGGACAAAGCGGAACTTGAGAAGGTAGCCGGCGGACTGATTGGCTACTTTAACTCCGGGGATGATTATATAAGCCTGACCGTAGTCAAGGATGGAGAGCCCTTAGAGCTGTTCAACCAGCGGGAGGTGGTGCACCTAAAGGATGTCAAAGCACTGGTACAGCTAAACCACCGTCTCCTACTGGGCACGGCAGTCTATGTCGGGGTCTACGCCGGCATCGCTCTTTTCTGGCACAGGAAGCGGCACCGGCGCCAGCTGGCGTGGGCAACGGTTATCGGCTCAAGCATCACCCTGGGGATGATAATCGCCCTGGGGGCAGGGTCAATGCTGCTCGACTTTAACGATTTATTCACCCGGTTTCACCTCGTTGCCTTCACCAACGAGCTGTGGATGCTTGACCCGGCTACGGACTACCTGATAATGCTCTTCCCGGAGGGTTTCTGGTATGACTCTGCTGTGCTCCTGGGTCAGATAACCGCCGCGGCGGCAGGGACATTATGCGGAATAGGGGGGCTGTATTTGAAAAGGGCAAAAAAGCAGCCGGATTGATTAGTCTAATCGTTTTCTTTTATGGCATCAATGGCCTTATGACACATCCAATTTGACGCCTTGGGAAGCAAAGCGCTATTATAGATTTAATAGATTCACAAAAGGAGATAATCATAATGGTGGTAGATGTTTCTGACCAGAATTTTGAGAGCGAGGTGATAAAATCAGCCGTGCCGGTGCTGGTAGACCTGTGGGCGCCCTGGTGCGGCCCCTGCCGGATGGTTGGCCCCGTTATTGAGAAGTTGGCGGAAGAGTATGGGGATAAGGTTAAGTTTTTCAAGTTGAACGTGGACGAAAACCAGCAGACGGCTGCCAAGTACAGTGTTATGTCCATACCTACCCTGCTGTTCTTTAAGAATGGGGAGAGAGCGGATACGGTTGTTGGCGCGGTATCGGAGCAGACCTTGAAGCCCAAGCTTGACGCCCTTCTTTAGGCTGGTGGCAAGTGGTCCAGGTGCGAGATATCGTTGAACAGATTCAGTATTGCCCCTCCGGGGTAGGTTTCCGCTATACTGAGAGAAGCCAACTCTGGAATAAACTGGTATATGTGCCTTAGCTCTATTCCCAGCAGCTGGCAGATGAGAATACGCAGCACCCCGCTATGGACCACAATTAATACGGTCTCCTCTGCCTTATGCTCTTTCAGCCTCTCTACGAATTTTCCTACTCGCTTACCCAACTCAGTAAGGCCCTCACCATCGGGGAACCTTAAATCAGGGCTTCTCTCTATCAAGTACCTGGAGCACTCAGGGTAAAGCCGGTCGATCTCTTCAAAAGTCAACCCCTCGACCTTACCGTAGTTAAACTCACGCAGTTCAGCGTAGCTAGTGATGTCCAGTTGGTGTCTGGAGGCAATGGTCCGAGCGGTTACCAATGCCCTCTTGAGATCGCTGGAGTAGACAAAGTCAATCTTCTCCGAGGCCAGGCGGTCACGCAATCTCTCCGCCTGCCTGAGTCCCAAGGCGCTCAATTCGACATCAGTGTGCCCCCAGAGCCTCTGGGAGCTTTTTAGCGCGGTCTCTCCATGCCGTACCAGGAATAATCTAGACATAAATTCCCCTTTCTCAAGTTAAGCTGGCCACAAGTATAAACATTATAACAAGACTGGCTCATCGGGGCAAAGGAATAGCGATTAGCCTATCTATGAATCGGCCCCACCCGGGTTATTTATGTCTATTCGCCTGCTCCTGGTATATAATGAACTCAAGTAGCAGGTAGTGGACTTGGCAGCAGTTTTGGAAGCGTATTATGGAAATCATAGTAGTTATTATTCTTTCGGTTGTTATTGCGGTTCTACTCGGGGTCTTTCTCCGCGACCGGTCTCGGGGGCGGCAGGCGCTGGAGGCGCAGGGTGAGGCA